>NZ_JAAGPP010000124.1:0-27925 GCF_017104975.1 Burkholderia sp. Ac-20344 | reverse complement strand
CAGTTCATCGGGGAACAGCTTCGGCGTCTTCGGGTTCTTGCTCTTCTTGGTCACGGTTGCATCGGTCATAGGACGTTATTTCCGTTATCGTCTCATGACCTCGGCACACTAAAAATCTGACAGGCTCGGCATCAGCAACCACAGGCGGTTCAACATCACCTCGTTGCCCCACACCTTCCAGGTTGCCGGCGAGTCCTTCATCACTGCCTTCCACCATCGTGTCTGTTCCGGACCGAGCATCGACGGCGGGCGGCCAAGCTGCTCCGTATCGCGCGCCTCGTTACGCTGCAGCACGTCCTGCTTGACGAAATAGCGCGAGCCGGCCGCGTCGTCCCCATGCACCGGGTCGTGCCCGCGCGCACGCGCGACAGCCGCCTCGCTCACGACGTGGTCGTCGCGATACAGCCGCTCGTCCGTCATCACCAGGTGCGTCAGGATGCCGAAACGAAAATCACGGTAGATGCGAATGTTCGCGTACGACGGATGGTCCGGCTCGAAGCGCACATCGCCCCAATCCACCGGCATGTACTCCGCCCACGCGCGACTGGCGCTGCGCCGCCGCCGGGTTTCCTGCCGTTCCTCGTTGGTGTAGACCTGATGATCCTGCCAGCAGTCGTCGGAAAATTCGTGGTCGTCCCAGATCGCGATCATCGGCAGGCGCTGGTGCAGCGTCTGCAGGCGCGGATCGGTACGATAGGTGCGATAGAGCGTCCGGTAGTCTTCGAGCGAATCGGCATACGCGCGGCCGTCCGCGAGCAGCTTGCCGTCGGGCAGGCGCAGCGGAGGATGCGCCGGCTCGGCGCGGCCGGGGGGAGCGGTTCCGACCGCTTCATAGATGTAATCGCCCACGTGCACGACGAAATCGAGATCGCGTTCGTCGGCCAGCAGCGTCATCGCTTGCCAGTGGTTGACGCTCCAGTCCTGGCAGGTGAGCCACGCGAAGCGAACCTGTTCGTTGGCCTCGTTAGCGTCCGGCGCCGTGCGCGCGATACCCGTCATGCTGACGTCGTCGCCGGCGACGAACCGGTAGTGGTAGGGGGTCTTCGGCGAGAGCGCAGTTACTTTCGCGCGCACGGTGAAGTCGTAGGTGGCCAGCGCCCTCAGCGGGACGCTGGCGACGAGCGTCGAGAAATCCGGCCGCGTCGATACGTCGAGCCGCAGCGGTATCGCGCGCACGACGCCGGTTGCATGATGCGGGACACCCGGAGATACCGGTACGCATCGCGTCCAGAACACGATGGCGCGATCGCGCGGATCCCCGCTTGCGACACCTTGCGGGAATCGATAGCGGTGCCCGCGCACGGCGCTGACCGGCAGGATCGCCCGTGGCGCGTCGTGCGCGACGGTGGCAGCCGCAATGGTAAAAAAGGCCGACGACTTGAGGAAATGGCGACGGTCCATTGATCCTCCCGATCGACATCCCGCGGATGCGGGAGGCACGGCAGCAGGCGTTCGCTTCTTGCGCTCGACACGCGTGCCATTGCTGCACAGCGCGAGCAGGTAGCGCAGCCGATCCGGAACGTTACTGCGAAGACCGGCGCCTGAAAAGTCGTGAGAACCCCATTTCGAACGCACGCATGCGACCTGGCGGCGTGCGCTTTATCTGCCATCCCTCGACGTTCCTGCACGGGTAGCGGATCGTCCGGAAATCCGACGTCGCAGCATCTGCCCACCGCTCGCGCAAGCGCTCGGCAGGCCGAACGTGATCGCCCGTCGACTTTATCGGACATGCCCGTTCAAAGCGTATTCAGGAACACGAATTGCTCGATACCGTGCAGCAAACTCGGGGAGTGAGAAATGCACATCGGCCACACCGTCGGCAAGGCGGCCGCGTGGCTTGCCGTTATCGTCACGCTGGCGCTTGCAGCGCTGGTCGTCTTCATGGTGACGTTCGACTGGAATCGAGCCCGGCCGTGGGTCGACGACAAGGTATCGGACGCGATCGGACGGCAGTTCGCCATCAACGGCGATCTGCGTATCGGGTGGCGCCGGCCCGTGAGCGAGCAGGGCTGGCGTGCATGGGTGCCATGGCCGCGATTCAGCGCACGCAATGTCACGATCTCCAACCCGGACTGGGCGCGTACGAAGTATCTCGTCACGCTGGACGCGATCAGCTTCGAAGTCGAGGCGCTGCCGCTACTGGCACGCCGCATCGTGATTCCGGCAATCGACCTGGTCAATCCGGCCGTCGACCTCGAACGCCTCAAGGACGGACGAGTCAACTGGACGCTCAAGCTCAAGGAGCCCGCGCAGCCGGGCCGGTGGACGCTCGACCTGCACGAGATCGCGTTTGCTCAAGGCAATCTCGGCTACTACGACCAGCAAAAGCAGTTCGATCTCAGCGCCGTGATCGACACGCTCGGCCGGCCGATTCCGTTCGGCGCGGCGGTGAAACAGCAGGAGGCGTCGGCGCGCCACGAATCGGCACGGGCCGTCGGGCCGACCGGTCAGAAAAAGCTCGCGGCGCAGGCGCACGCCGGTTCGACGCAACCGGCGGTTCCTGCGTCGGGTGCCGAAGCGGCGTCCCGCGCGTCGGCAGCGGCCTCGCAGGCGTTGGCCGCTGCTTCGCATACCGCAGAGATGAAATCCGGCACCGCAGTCGCTCCGGCTGCATCAGGCCCGCCGGCGGCATCGAGCGCACCCGCACCCGCAACCGCCGCGTCGGGCGCAACGGCCTCGACGGCATCGAGCGCATCGAGCGCATCGGCGGCCTCAGCGCCCACGGCGTCAGCTACCGTCGGCACTTATACGATCGGCTGGACCGTCAAGGGGACCTACAAGAAAGGGCAGGTCGCCGGCACCGGCAAGATCGGCAATTTGCTGGAGCTGCAGGGCGCGCAACGCCCGTTTCCGGTTCAGGCCGATTTGCGCTTCGGCGATACGCACCTGGCGCTCGTCGGCACGCTGACCGATCCGTCCCACCTGGCAGCGGTGGATCTCCGTCTGTGGCTCGCGGGCACCAGCATGGCTCACCTGTATGAAGTCACGGGCATCACGCTACCCGAAACCCCTCCTTATGCGACCGACGGCCGACTGGTCGGCCAGTTCCGGGCGTCCGGCAACGTCTTCAAGTACGAGAACTTCACGGGACGCGTGGGCGGCAGCGATCTCAACGGCACGCTCGTGTACGTCTCGCGCGAACCGAGGCCGCTCTTGTCCGGCACGCTGGTGTCGAAGCTGCTGCAGTTCTCCGATCTCGCACCGCTCATCGGCGCGGATACGAATGCCAGCAAGGCGAAGCGGGGCGCCGCCGTCGCGCAGCCCGAGAACAAGGCGTTGCCGGTCGAGCCATTCCGCACGGATCGCTGGAAGAAGATCGACGCCGACGTTCGATTTACCGGGCGACGCATCGTCAAGACTTCGAGCTTGCCGATTACCGACCTGTCGACCCACGTCGTCATGCATGACGGTGTGCTGACGCTCGACCCGCTGAACTTCGGTGTCGCGGGCGGTACGCTGGCTTCGAACATTCACCTGGACGGCAGCGGCGTGCCGCTCAAAGGGCGGTTCTCGCTGCAGGCGCGCCATCTGAAACTCAAGCAACTGTTCCCGACATTCCCGGTGATGCAGACCGCGCTCGGCGAGGTCAACGGCGATGCCGCGTTGTCGGCCACCGGCAATTCGCCGGCGGCACTCGCAGCGACTTCCAACGGGGAAGTGAAGATGTTGGTCACCGACGGCACGGTGAGTCTCTTGCTGATGGAAGCCGCCGGGCTGAACGTGGCAAACGTGGTGTACGAGAAATTGTTCGGCACACGCGACGTCAAGATCAATTGCGGCGCGGCCGACTTCGTGGCCACCAACGGCGTGCTCGACTCGCGCGTATTCGCGCTCGACACCGACGACGCGGTGATCGGAATGGACGGTAGCGTGAACCTGCGCGACGAGACCATGAATCTGACGATCCATCCCCATACCAAGGGATTCCGGGTGATATCGCTACGCTCGCCGCTGTATGTCACCGGCTCCTTCAAGCAACCGCACGTCGGGGTCAAGGCCGGGGCACTGATCGCGCGCGGCGGGGCAGCGATCGGACTGGGCTTGCTGAATCCGCTCGCGAGTCTGCTCGCGTTGCTGCAGCCGGGCCGCAACCGTCCGCTGCCGTGCCAGCAGATGCTGGCCGACATGGAGCGGCGCCCGACGGCGCCACCGCCGGGAATCCGACAGAAGACGAAGGCCGTACCGGCGTACCTGAACGCACTGCCGGCGGCTTCGGCTGCTTCGGCGGCTTCCGCGCCGGCTGGCGCCGAACCCAGGCAGTGACCATGTTCGACCGCTTCCGTCGAACGGACGTGGCGGCCGGCCGTCGGGTGGCGTGGGGCACGGATGAGCGCAGGCGTGTTTCAGATGGCCTACGGGCCTTTCCGCCGGGCATGGATCGGCGGTCGGGCGGGATCGGTCGCGCTCGCCGGACCGTCTGGAATTGAACCGGTCATGTGACTTGAATGAGGTGAAGACAATGATGCGATTGATTGCATGGATGTTGATTGCTGGCACCGCCGTTCTCGCCGGCTGCAACACGGTGGCGGGCGCAGGTCAGGACATTTCCAAGGGCGGCCAGGCGATCAAGAACGAGGCGCAAGAAGCCAAATAGCGGCGCTGGCCAGGGCGCGCGCCAACGAAATCGAGCGCCGAGGTCGGCAGGTGCATGCGCGGCGAATCGGCGCAGCAGGCGCGCGCTTCGAGGGGGCGTCTTTCCGGTTTCGCGTCGTTTATCGCGTCGATTGATCGCGAGCTCGGCTCCGGTTGCCTGGCGTTCGTTACGCATTTCATGCGGCGAGGGCAAATATAAATTAAATGTGAACCCTTCCCGCCGCAAAATTTTGCACAATGGCGGCAGCGCGGCCCGTCGCCGCGATTCGCCCCCGGAGTGCCCGGCCAGCCGGACCGGGGCCGGCCCGAACCGATACCCGACCTCGGCACCGACGTGCCGCCGCCCGCCGCCATGGACCAACCGAAACGCATCCTGATCGTCGAGGACGATGCCGACATCGCCGACGTGCTGAGCCTGCACCTGCGCGACGAGCGCTACGAGGTCGTGCACAGCGCGGACGGCGCCGAAGGGCTGCGCCTGCTCGAGCAGGGCGGCTGGGATGCGCTGATCCTCGACCTGATGCTGCCGGGCGTCGACGGCCTCGAGATCTGCCGCCGCGCGCGTGCGATGACGCGCTACACGCCGATCATCATCACGAGCGCGCGCTCGAGCGAGGTGCACCGGATCCTCGGCCTCGAGCTCGGCGCCGACGACTATCTGGCCAAGCCGTTCTCGGTGCTCGAACTCGTCGCGCGCGTGAAGGCGCTGCTGCGGCGCGTCGACGCGCTCGCGCGCGATTCGCGGATCGACGCGGGCACGCTCGACGTCGCGGGGCTGGCGATCGACCCGATCGCGCGCGAAGCGAGCGTGGACGGCGCACGCATCGACCTCACGCCGCGCGAATTCGACCTGCTGTATTTCTTCGCGCGGCACCCGGGCAAGGTGTTCTCGCGGATGGACCTGCTCAATGCCGTGTGGGGCTACCAGCACGAAGGCTACGAGCACACGGTCAACACCCACATCAACCGGCTGCGCGCGAAGATCGAGGCCGATCCGGCCGAGCCCGTGCGGATCCTCACCGTGTGGGGCCGCGGCTACAAGCTCGCCGCGCCGGGCCAGCGGGACGGATGATGAAGCTCACCCTCACCCAGCGGCTGTCGCTCGTGTTCTCGGTGCTGCTGCTTGCGTGCTCGGGCGCGTCCGCGTGGCTGCAGATCCGCGCGAACGACATGCGCGAGCAGGAAGTCGTGCAGGGGCTGTCGCGCGACCTGGCCGCCAATATCGTCAACAACGTGACCCACGGCGCGCCGCTGATGGACGCGAACGGGCTGCGCCCGGATGCCGTGCGCACGCTGTTCGGCCAGTTGATGGGCGTGAACCCGAGCGTCGAGGTCTATCTGCTCGACAACGCGGGGCACATCAAGGGCGACGATGCGCCGCCCGGCCACGTGAAGCGCGACCGCGTCGATCTCGCGCCCGTGCAGCGCTTCATCGCGGGCGAGCCGCTCCCGATCCTCGGCGACGACCCGCGCAGCCCCGACGCGCGCAAGGTGTTCAGCGCCGCGCCGCTGCAGCGCGCGGCGGGGCAGCCGCCGTCGGGCTACATCTACGTGGTGCTGCTCGGCGAGGCGCACGACCGGCTGGCCGCGCGCGTCGATGCCGGCAACGTGCTGCGCACGACGCTGTGGTCGATGGCGCTGGTCGCGCTGCTCGGCCTGCTCGCGGGCCTCACCGCGTTCAGCTTCATCACGCGCCCGCTGCGCCGGTTGACGGACGCGATGCGCCGCTTCGACGCGAACGGCACGCCCGACACGCAGCCGCCGGTGCCGCGCTCGCGGCCGGGCCGGCGCGGCGACGACATCGTCGTGCTCGAATCCGCATTCGCGCAGATGGCCGACCGGATCGGCGACCAGTGGCGCGCGCTGACGCGCCAGGACCAGCAGCGGCGCGAACTCATCACGAACATCTCGCACGACCTGCGCACGCCGCTCACGTCGCTGCACGGCTACCTGGAGACGCTGTCGCTGAAGGCCGAGACCCTCGCCGAGACCGAACGGCGGCGCTACCTGTCGATCGCGCTCGCACAGAGCGCGAAGGTCGGCCGGCTCGCGCAGGCGCTGTTCGAACTCGCGCGGCTCGAATCGGGCGGCGTGCAGGCCGAGCGCGAACCGTTCTCGCTCGTCGATCTCGTGCAGGACGTGTTCCAGAAATTCGAATTGACCGCGCAGGCGCGCGGCGTCGCACTGCATGCGCGGATTCCGCCGCGGGTGCCGGTCGTGTCGGCCGATCTCGGGATGATCGAGCGCGTGCTGACCAACCTGCTCGACAACGCGCTGCGGCACACGCCTGCGCACGGCGAGGTCGAGGTCGCGCTGGAGCCGCGCGGCGACCGCGTGGTCGTGACCGTGGCCGATACCGGGGAAGGGATTCCGGTGGCGCGGCGCGAAGGGCTGTTCCAGCGGCCGCAGCGGCCGATGAGCGGCGGCGCGGTGACGAGCGGCGGGCTCGGGCTGCTGATCGTGCACCGGATGCTGGCGCTCAACGGCAGCAGCATCCGGCTGGTCGACCGGGCCGGGTGTGGTGCGGTGTTCGAGTTTGCGCTGGCGGTGGCCGCGCCGGCTGTCGGCGACGGACGCTGACCGTCGTCAATGCCCGCGCTTGACCGCCGCGCTCACCCCCCGCGCTTGCGCCGCACGTCGCTCGGCGTCATGCCGGTCCAGCGCTTGAACGCGTGGCGAAACCCCACGGCGTCGCTGAAGCCGAGCGTCGATGCGATGTCCTCGGTGCTGAGCGTGGTCGTGCTGAGGTAGTCGATCGCGAGCGCCTTGCGCACGCTCGCCAGCAGTTCGCTGTACGACGTGCCTTCGGCTTCGAGCTTGCGGCGCAGCGTGCGCGACGTGATGCACAGGATCGCCGCAATCGCGTCGATGTCGGGGAACTGTCCGGGCGTGCGCGTGAGTTCCTGGTACACGCGCCGCGTGACGCCGGCCTGGCTGCGCAATTCGTCGAGCAGGCTCGCGCAATGCGACGACACCTGCGCGGCGGTAATCGGATTCGCAAGCTGCGGCGCGCGCGTGAGCCACGCAGCCGGGTAGCAGAGCACATGATGCGGCTCGTCGAAGGCGATCGGGCATTCGAGCGCATCGGCCAGCAGCGCCGCGTGCGCCGGCTGCGGTTGCGCGAACTGCGCACGCGCGGGCACGCACCACGCCCCCATCACGTCCTTGATGATCGTCACGTGCAGCGCGAACTGCATGTCGATCAGGAAACGGTACAGCGGCTCGTCGAGATCGGGCAGCGCGACTTCGTGCCGGTCGGGAAACAGCCACGACGCGGTATCGCCCTGTTCGACCCAGCGGATCGCGAGCATGCCGTTCGCGAGCCGGTGATATTTGACGGCCGATTCGAACGCGTGCGCGAGCGATTCCGAACACAGCATCGCGTAGCCGTACATCCCGTAGCTCGACACGTGCAGCCGGTGGCCGACGCGCACGCCGAGATCGGTACCGTCGTAGCGGCCGATCGCATTGCGTGCGGCGGTGAGGAACTGCAGCGGCGACGTGAGCGTGAACGGGTCCGCGACGGCGGCCGGCGTGAGGCCGGTGCCGTCGAGCACCGCGGCCGGGTCGAGGCCGGCTTGCGCCGCCACGTCGAGCAGCACGGCCAGCTTGGCCGGCGTGAAGCGCTGCTGGCGCAACGCGTGGGCCGGCTCGACGTCCGGCAGGCGGGCTGCGCGGGTGGTCGTCGGGTTCAAGAGCGCACTGCGCGGCATGGGAGCATCCTGCGTCCGAATCGATATCGTTGACGGCACGCAATTCTGCTCGGGATCGGTCCCAAACGCTACAGGGTTCACCCTGATCGCGCGCCGGCGCCACCGGGCGCGGCGGGCGTCGGTGGCGCCCGTACCGCTGCAGCTGGCCTGGAGCGTACCGGCCGGCCACATCGGCGGTATTCGGCGAAGTTGCCTAGACAGATGCCCTGCGTGTCCGTTTCGATCATCTTTTCGGCCGCCCGGATCATTTTCAAAGTGCGCCGCGCGGGCGATAGTCGCCGGTCAGGCGATGGCCCGCGCTTCTCCGGCGTGCAGGCCGTCGTGCGAACGGCGCGCGGCCGGCGCGCCGTCCCCCGTGGAGTGAGACATGACGAAGAGACACTGGACCGGGTCGTATGGCTCGATCCCCGCCGAGATCGATCCCGATCGCCATCCTTCCGTAAGCGCGCTGCTGGGCGACGCGATGCGCCGCTTCGCCGATCGCCCGGCGTTCCACTCGTATGGCCGCACGCTTGCCTATGCCGACGTCGACCGCCTGTCGACCGCGCTGGCCGCTTATCTGCAGCAGGTCGTGGGCGTCCGCAAGGGCGATCGCGTGGCCGTGATGCTGCCCAACGTGCTCGCGTTTCCGGTCGCGTTCGTCGCCATCGCGAAGATCGGCGCGATCCAGGTCAACGTGAACCCGCTCTACACGGCGCGCGAACTCGAGCATCAGCTCAACGACGCGGGCGTCGAGGTCGCCCTGGTGTGCGGCGGGTCGATGGGCACGTTCGCCGAGGTGGTCGGCGGCACGCGCGTGCGCACGGTGCTGAGCGTCGGGCGCGGCGATCTCGGCGTCGTCGATGCGCCGGCCGGGACATGCGACGCGCTGCCGCCCGGTTCGATCCCGCTTGCGGACGCCATCGCCGCCGGCGAATCACTCGCTTTTGAACCGGTCGCGCTGAACGGCGCGGACCTGCTGCTGCTGCAGTACACGGGCGGCACGACCGGCCTGTCGAAGGGCGCCGCGCTGTCGCACCGCAACCTCGTCGCGAACATCGAGCAGTTCGGGGCGATCGTGCCGGCCGCGCGCGAGCCGGGCGAGGAGGTCGTCGTCACGGCGATCCCGCTCTATCACATCTTCGCGCTGACGGTGAACTTCCTGTCCTACTTCGCGATCGGCGCGCAGAACTGGCTGGTCGCGAACCCGCGCGACATGGACGGCTTCATCGACGTGCTGAAGGCCGCGCGGCCGACGGTATTCGTCGGCGTGAACACGCTGTACGCGGGGCTCGCCGGCCATCCGCGCCTGACGGAAGTCGACTGGTCGCGGCTGAAGCTGTCGGCCGGCGGCGGCGCGGCCGTGATCGACGTGATCTCGTCGCGCTGGAAGGCGGTGACAGGCAATTTCATCCGCGAGGGCTACGGGCTGTCGGAAACGTCGCCGGTCGTGTCGTTCAACCCGCAGTCGATCGACACGTTCACGGGCACCACGGGCCTGCCGCTGCCGTCGACCGACGTGAAGCTGCTCGACGACCAGGATCGTGAGGTGGCGATCGGCGGCGCGGGCGAGATCTGCGTGAAGGGGCCGCAGGTGATGGGCGGCTACTGGCAGAAACCGGAAGCGAATGCGGCCGCGTTCACGGCCGACGGCTACTTCCGCACCGGCGACGTCGGCGTGTTCGACGACGCCGGTTTCCTGCGGATCGTCGACCGCAAGAAGGACATGATCATCGTGTCGGGCTTCAACGTGTACCCGAACGAGGTGGAGGCGGTGGCCACTGCCGTGCCGGGCGTCGCCGAATGCGCGTGCATCGGCGTGCCGGACGCGCGCACGGGCGAGGCCGTCAAGCTGTTCGTCGTGCTGGCGGAGGATGCGTACGTCACGGAGGAGCAGCTCGTCGCGCATTGCCGCGCGAGCCTCGCGGCCTACAAGGTGCCGAAGCTCATTCGCTTCGTCGATCGGCTGCCGAAGTCGACCGTCGGCAAGATCCTGCGCCGGGAACTCAGCCGCGCCGACTGATGCCGTCGGCGCGCCACGCAGGGCCCGGCGCGCCGACGGCCCGGAAGGCTCCGCGCGGGCCGCTCAAGTACAATGCGAGCGGTTCGATCGACGGGGACGCGATGACCGGTTCAGATTCACTTTCCACCCACCCCGGGCCCGCGCCCGGGCGTGCGCTGCCGTCGCCGAGCGCGACGGTGCCGATCTCGCTCGTCAACGGCTTCCTCGCGAGCGCGGGCGCGCAGCGCGACGTGGTCGAGCGCTACCTGCGCGGGGCCGGCATCCCGATCGAGCTGCTCGGCGAACCGCATGCGCGCGTGACGGAGGAGCAGTTCTCGACGCTGTACCGCACGCTCGCGATCGACCTCGACGACGAGATGCCCGGCATCTTCTCGCGCCCGCTGCGCGGCGGCACGCTGAAGTACCTGTGCCTGAGCCTGCTCGATGCGCGCAACCTCGAAACGGCGCTGCATCGTTTCGGGCAATTCTTCCATATCCTGCTCGACGATTTCTTCGTCGAATCGAAGCGCGACGGTCTCGTCGCGCAGGCGGTGCTGCGCCCGAACGACGCCATCGGCCCGATCGGCGCGCTCGGCCAGGAACTGATGCTCAAGCTCGTGCACGGCGTGTGCTCCTGGCTGATCGGGCAGAAGATCCCGCTGCTGCGGATCGAGTTCGCATGCCCGCGGCCGCGCCATGCGGTCGACCACCTGTACTTCTTCACCGGTTCCGTGCAGTTCGACTGCGAACGCACGCTGATGCGCTTCAGCGCGGACTATCTCGACGCGCCGATCCGGCAGAGCAAGCGCAACCTGCGCAAGTTCCTCGCGCGCGCACCCGGCGACTGGATCTTCGAATCATTCAGCGAACAGCTCGTGTGCCATCGCGTGCGGCAGTACCTGTCGGAGGCGCTGCCCGACCTGCCGGTGATCGACCAGGCGGCCGAGCACCTGCATTGCTCGGTGCGCACGCTGAGCCGCCACCTGGCCGCCGAAGGGACGACGTTCCAGGTGCTCAAGGACGAACTGCGGCGCGACATCGCGATCCAGCGGCTGACCGATACGCCCGACACGATCGCGGCGATCGGCGCCGACATCGGCTTCGACGATCCGAGCGCGTTCCATCGCGCGTTCCGGCACTGGACGGGGAGCACGCCGGGCACTTACCGGCGGCGCGCGTAACGCGTACGTAGTGCGTCGCTTCAAGGGAGCCGGTTCCCATAACCGGCTCCCTGCGCGCGCTCCCATGGACGGCTCCCATCGGCGACGTGACCGGGCTCGCGTGTTCATCGCCGGGTCTGGGGCGCGCGCGCCAGTTTGACCAGATCGACGATCGACGGCACCAGTCCGGCCAACAGCAAGACGGCGAGTACCAGATAGTCCGGCGTCTCGCGAAGCACGGTCGCGAGGGCGCTGTCCGTCGCAGGAAACCAGACCGCATGGATCAGGCCGTAGGCGACGAACCCGGCATCGGCGATCGCCAGCGCGACAGCGGCCGACAGGAGACCGACGATCCACGTGGTCCGCCGCCGCGATCCACGATGCACGTTCACTGGGTGCTGCGCAGCCGGTAGCCGACCCCGCGCATCACCTCCGGCACCCCGGACACGCCCGCGCATTCGAGCTTCTTGCGCAGCCGGCTGATATGGCTGTCGACGGTACGCTCCAGCGCATCGACGTCGGCGAGGCACGCGTCGATCAGTTCGCTGCGCGTGAATACGCGGTTCGGCGAGCCGGCCAGGTGCGCGAGCAGCCGGAATTCGGTCAGCGTCAACGAGACGCCGGTTTCTCCGGTGTCCGAGCGGATCGTGGTCAGATAGCTTTGCGTGTCGATTTCAAGGTTGCCGACCTTGATGAAGCGTCCCGACGCGGCCGTTTCGATGCGACGCAGGATCGCCCGGATGCGCGCGACCACCTCGGCCGGATTGAACGGCTTCGTGATGTAGTCGTCCGCACCGAAACGCAGCCCCTGCAAGCGCTCGATCTCGCGGTCGAGCGCCGTGATGATGACGATCGGCGTGTCGCCGCGGCGGCGCAGTTCGACCAGGACTTCCCAGCCGTCCTTCTGCGGCATCCTGACGTCGAGCAGGATCAGGTCCGGCTTCAGCAAGGGCTGCACGTCGAGCACGGCCTGGCCGTGACCGACACGGCAGGTGCGAAAGCCGTCGTGAGCGAGGTACGCGTCGAGTATCTCGGCGATCTCCGGATCGTCTTCGGCAATGAGTATCAGAGGGTTCATCGGGTTCACTGGAAGTGAGCGTGACCGGTAGGCGGGCCGGCGGCGCGGCACGTGCGCCGCCGGACTTCACCGTGCTTTCAGTCGTCGCGAACGGATCGGCGACGGCTCATGGCTCAGTTGTTCGCCACGTTGTTGGCGGCAGGCACGTCGGTGTCGATCAGCCCGCCACCGAGCGCCTTGTAGAGCGCGACCGCGTTGCCCAGTTCGGCATTGCGCAGATCCAGCAAGGCCTGGCGCGCGGCATACAGCTGCCGCTGCGAGTCGAGCAGTTCCAGCCGATCCTCGATGCCGGCGCGATAGCGCAGGTTCACGAGATCGGTACGGCGCTCGGCGCTCTTGACGACCTTCGTTTGCGCGTCGATCTGGCGGCTGAAGGTCTCGCGGCCGGCGAGGCCGTCGGCCACTTCGCGGAAAGCGGTCTGGATCGCGCGTTCGTACTCGACGACCGCGCTGGACTTGCGCACTTCCGCGAGATTCAGCTCGGAACGCAGCCGGCCGCCCTGGAAGATCGGCAGCGTGACCTGCGGCGCGAAGCTCCACACGCGCTGGCCGCCGTCGAACAGGCTGCCCAGCCCCGGGCTGAGGAAGCCGATCGACGAGGTCAGCGACAGGCGCGGGAAGAACGCCGCGCGCGCCGCGCCGATGTCGGCGTTGGCGGCGACGAGGTGCTGCTCGGCCTGCTGGATGTCCGGCCGGCGGTACAGCAATTCCGACGGCAGTCCTGCCGGCAGTTGCGTCATCACCGGCTGGCGCTCCAGCGACAGCGGGTCGGGCAGGTTCTTCGGCAGGTCGGTGCCGACCAGCAGCCGCAGCGCGTTGCCCGCCTGCTCGACGGCGCGCGAACGCGCCTCGAGATCGGCGCTGGCACTCGCGACCTGGCCTTCGGCCTGCGCGATGTCGACACCGCTGGCCTGGTCCGCGAGCTTGAGCCGGCGCGCGAGATCGAGCGACTGGCGCCAGTCGTTCAGCGTGCGTTCGGACAGCGCGCGCTGTTCCTGCGCGAGGCGCTCGGCGAAATACGCATTGGCCACGGAGCCGACGAGCGCGATCTGCACCGCGCGGCGGCCGTGATCGGTCGCGAGGTAGCGCGCGAACGCGGCATCGGACAGCGACTTCACGCGGCCGAACAGGTCGATCTCGAATGCGCTGACGCCGACGTTCACGCCGTACTGGTTCTGCGTGTTTTCGAGCAGCGGCGGGTTCGACTGCGAGTCGGCCGCCGTGCGCTGGCGCGTGAAGCTTGCCCCGGCGCCGATCGACGGCAGGCGCGCGGAACGCTGGATGCCGTACTGCGCTTCGGCAGCCTGCACATTCAGCGCGGCCAGGCGCAGGTCGCGGTTGTTCTCGAGCGCGACCTCGATCAGGCGCTGCAGCCGACGGTCGCCGAACATCGTGCGCCAGCCGAGATCGGCCGCGTTCGCGTGCTGGTCGGCCGCGGCAGCGGTCGTGTAGGCGGTCGGCACCGGCATCTCGGGCCTGACCAGCTTCGGCGCCATCGAGCACGCCGACAGCGCGAGGGCGGCGGAAACCGCGGCGGAAAGAATGAGTGATCGCATGGCATCAACCTTCATGTTCATGGGTCACGGCGGCGGGCTTCTTGCCGGATGCGCGCCATGCCGAGATGCGTTCCTGGATGCTCATCACGAACACATAGAAAACCGGAACGAAGAAAATGGCCAGCACGGTGGCGGTCACCATGCCGCCGAACACGCCGGTGCCGATCGCGTGTTGCGTTTCGGCGCTTGCGCCGGTCGCGATCATCAGCGGTACGACGCCGAGGCCGAACGCGAGCGAGGTCATCAGGATCGGGCGCAGACGCAGCCTGGATGCCTGCACGGCCGACTCGATCAGCCCCATGCCTTCCTCGCGCAACTGCTTCGCGACTTCCACGATCAGGATCGCGTTCTTCGCCGACAGGCCGATCACGGTGATCATCCCGACCTTGAAGAACACGTCGTTCGGCATCCCGCGGAGCATGACGGCGCCGAGTGCGCCGATCAGGCCGAGCGGCACCACCAGCATCACCGACAGTGGAATCGCCCAGCTCTCGTAGAGCGCCGCGAGCACCAGGAAGACGACGACCATCGACAGCGCCATCAGCATCGGCGCCTGCGAAGCCGACTCGCGCTCCTGCAGCGACTGGCCGGTCCACGCCACCGTGAAGCCCGGCGGCAACTGCGCGGCCAGACGCTCCATCTCGGCCATGGCCGCGCCGCTGGAGTAGCCGGGAGCCGAGCCGCCGGAGATACGTGCGGACGGATAACCCTGGAAGCGCACCATCTGCAGCGGGGTTTCCGACCAGACCGGACGCACCACTTCGGACAGCGGCACCATGCCGCCGGTCGCGTTGCGCACGTAGAGCTTCATCACGTTCTCGATCTGCATGCGTGCCGGGGCATCCGCCTGGATGATCACCTGCTGCATGCGGCCCGCGTTCGGGAAGTCGTTCACGTAGGTCGAGCCCATCGCGGCCGACAGCGTGTCGCTGATGGTCGTGAACGACACGCCGAGCGCTTCGGCCTTCTCGCGGTCGATGTCCAGCTTCACGCTCGTGCCGGCCGGCAGGCTGTCCGGATAGACGCCGGTTACCACCTTGCTTTGCGCGGCCAGTTCGAGCAGCTTGGCTTCAGCCGCCTTGAGCGCCGCGTAGCCCTGGTTCGCGCGATCCTGCAGGCGCATCGTGAAGCCCGAGCTCGTGCCCAGCCCGTCGATCGCGGGCGGCAACAGGCTCATGACCGTGCCTTCCGTCACGCTGCCCATCGCGGCCTGCGCACGCATCGCTTCGTCCATCGCGTTTGCCCCTTCGCGCTTGTCCCAGTCCTTGAGCACCGCGTAGTTCAGTGCCGCGTTGGAGCCGAGGCCGGAGAAGCCGTAGCCGATGATGGAAATGCTCGACTCGATGCCCGGACGCGATGCGAGATGCTTCTCGAGGGTCTTGACCACGTCGCCCGTACGCTCGACGGTTGAATCCGCCGGGAGCAGGAAGCCGGTCATGAAGTAGCCCTGGTCTTCCTCGGGCAGGAACGACGACGGCAGCATGCGGAAGCCGAACACCAGCGCGGTGGAAATCGCGACGAACAGCAGCATCACGCGGCCCGTGCGGCCAACCAGCCGGCCGACGCGCGTTTCGTACCAGGTCGTCAGGCGATCGAAGCGGCGGTTGAACCAGCCGAAGAAGCCGCGCTTCTCGTGGTGGCCGTGCTCGACCGGCTTGAGCATCGTTGCGCATAGGGCCGGCGTCAGTGTCAGTGCGAGCAGGGCCGAGAACATGATCGACACGGCCATCGACATCGTGAACTGCTGATAGATCACGCCGACCGAACCGCTCGACATCGCCATCGGCAGGAACACGGCCGTCAGCACCAGCGTGATGCCGATGATTGCACCGGTGATTTCCTTCATGGCCTTGATCGTCGCGTCCTTCGGCGACAGGCCTTCTTCCACCATCAGGCGTTCGACGTTCTCCACGACGACGATCGCATCGTCGACGATGATGCCGATCGCGAGCACCATGCCGAACATCGTCAGCACGTTGATCGAGAAGCCTGTCATCAGCATGACCGTGAAGGTGCCGAGCATCGCCACCGGCGCGACGATCGCCGGGATCAGCGTGTAGCGCACGTTCTGCAGGAACAGGTACATCACCAGGAACACGAGCACCATCGCTTCGATCAGCGTGTGAATCACCTTCTCGATCGAGATCTTCACGAACGGCGCGGTATCGAACGGGATCGAGTAGGTCATGCCGGCCGGCATCGTCTTGGCGATCATGTCCAGTTGCTCGCGCACGGCCTCGGCGCTCTTCACCGCGTTGGCGCCCGGCGCCAGCTGCACGCCGGCGAAGGTGGCCGGCTTGCCGTTCTCGCTGTTGACGAAGGTGAACGCCTGCGGGCCGAGTTCGACCCGCGCGACGTCGCCGAGCACGACCTTCGAGCCGTTCGCGTTCGCGCGCAACACGATCTTCGCGAACTGCTCGGGCGACGCGAGCTGGCCTTGCGCGGTGAGCGGCACGGTGACACGCTGGCCCGGCAGCGCGGGCGCCGCACCGAGGCTGCCCGGGGCGATCTGCACGTTCTGCTGGCTGACGGCCGTCGTCAGGTCATTCATCGACAGGCCGTAGGTGATCAGCTTCTGCGGATCGACCCAGATGCGCATCGCCTGTTCGGAACCGAACAGTTGCACCTTGCCGACGCCTTCGACACGTCGCAGGTCCTCGACGACGTTGCGCGCCATGTAGTCGGCCAGCGCGTTTTCGTCGTAGCGGCCGCTGTCCGACTTCAGGCCGACGAACAACAGGAAGCCCGTGGCGGCAGACTCGACGATCACGCCGTTTTGCCGCACGACGGGCGGCAGGCGCGGCTCGACCGATTTGAGCTTGTTCTGCACTTCGACCTGCGCCATCGCGGAATCGGTGCCGGGCTTGAAGGTCGCGGTGATCTTCGCCTGGCCGGAAGTATCCGACGCCGATTCGAAGTACAGCAGGTTCCGGACGCCGGACAGCTCGCGCTCGATGAGGCTCAGCACGCTGTCGTTCATCGTCTGCGGCGTGGCGCCCGGGTAGGTGGCGGTAATGGTGACGGTCGGCGGCGCGACCGACGGATAGCGCGCAACCGGCAGTTCGGGGATGGCGATCAGGCCCAGCAGGATGATGAAGAGGGCGATCACCCACGCGAAGACCGGGCGCCGGATGAAGAATTGGGACATGACTGGATGCTCCCCGTGATTCAGTGCGACGAAGCGGTCTTGACCGCTTCAGGCGCCTTCCATGCGGTCGCCGTCACGGTCGCGCCGTCGCTCAGGCGCTCCATGCCTTCGACGACGACCTTCTGGCCCGCTTGCAGACCCGACTTGATGCGGTAGCTGCGGTTCGTCAGCTCGCCCACTTCGATGGCCTTCAGGTGCGCCTGGCTCTTCGCGTCGAGCACCCAGACCTGCGGCTTGCCGCCCGCGCGGACGATCGCCTGTTGCGGCACGGTCAGCGCGTTCTCGTAATGCCCACGCGGGATGCGGGCTCGCACGTACATGCCCGGCAGCAGCTCGCGCTTCGGGTTGTCGACCAGCACGCGCAACAGCACGTCGCCGGTGCCCGGGTCGACGTTGACGCCCGAGAACAGCATGCGGCCCTTCACGTCGTAGCGCGCGTCGTCGTCGCGCAGCACGTCGACCGGCAGCCCGTTGCCCGCGGTGTCCGGCTGGGCGGCGAGCGCGCCGCGCAGCGATTCGAGCGACGCGGCCGGCTGGCGCACGTCCACGTAGACCTGGTCGATCTGCTGGATACGTGCCATCGGCTGGCTGTCGCTGCTTGCGACCAGCGCACCCTCGGTCACGAGGGCCTGGTCGATGCGGCCCGTGATCGGCGCCTCGACGGTCGCGAACTTCAGGTCGAGCTGGCGGCGTGCGAGCGTCGCGCGAGCCTGCGCGACGTCGGCGGCAGCCTGGTCGCGTTGCGACACCGAGTCGTCGTACACCTGGCGGCTGATCGCGTCGGCCTCGACCAGCGGTTTAAGACGGGTGGTCTGCACCTTGGCCCGTGCGAGCGCGGCTTCCGCACGTTGCAGGGCCGCCGCGGCCGTGTCCATATCGGCCTTGAACGGCGCCGGGTTGATCTGGAACAGCGGCTGGCCGGCACGGACTTCCGTGCCCTGCTCGAACAGCCGGCGCTGCACGATGCCGCTGACCTGCGGCCGGATCTCGGCGATCCGGACGGCCGCGACGCGGCCCGGCAGGTCTTCGGTCAGGTCGAGGGGAGCGCCTGCCAGCGTCATTGCCGTAATCGGTACGGCCGGTGCGGCGGCCTGCTGTTCGGCGGGCCCGCAACCCGCCAGCATCGCCGCCACCAGCGCGCACACGGCGCTGTAGCAGGCTCGTTTCTGATTCTTCATGTGGACTCCTTGGGACGCAGGCATCCAATGGCCCGCATTTTCGGTTCGCAGTGTGCGTGCGCCCGATGGAGTTTTTTGTGCGGAAAGATGGAGGTTTGATGGAGGGAGCGAAAGAATCGCGGGAGGGTGATGCGGAGGCGAGGTGGAGCCCGAAGACGACGGACTCACGGGTGACTCGGCGGTATCCGGAACCGGGATGGGCGGCGCGGGAATTCCGGAATGTCAATCATCCGATGAAATGACGGGAGCCGTGCAAGCCGCCGGCATCGCCGGCCCTGCGCTCCGGGTGCTTATTGCGAGGATCGCGCCGGTGTGGACGGCGGGCGCATCGATCGAGGCAGGCGCCCCTCCCGTTCAGCGGTGGCGGGAGCATGCGCGAGGAGGCGGGGCGGCAGGCCGACGCACGGGGCGCGTCGGCCGCTCGCCGAGCGGTTCAGCGCGGATCGGTATCGGCGGTGCGCTGGGTGGAGGGCGCCACGTCCTTCCGGTTCGGCGTCGCGATGCGCGGCGATGCGGGGCCATCGGGCCAGCGCAACTCGAACGCCGTGCCGCCGCACGCCGTCGGTCGGCACGATGCCTCGCCGTCGTGCGCCTGCGCAATGGCCGCGACCACGGCCAGCCCCAACCCGCTGCCGCCTTTCTGGCTGGAATGCGTATCGTCCACGCGCCGGAATGCATCGAAAATCTGGGCCGCGCAATCGGCCGGAATGCCCGGCCCCTCGTCTTCGACCTGCAAGTGATACGCGCCGTTTTCGACGCGCGTGCGAATGCGTATTGCGCCGGGCACCGCATAGCGCCGCGCATTCTCCAGCAGCGCGAGCAGCGCCTGACGTATCCGGAACGGGTCGCAGTGTACGGACCGTGTATCGAGATCGAGCACCATGTGCTGACCGGCCGCGGCCAGCGAATCCTCGAACATCTCGACGACCGCCTTGACGTGTGCGGCCAGATCGGTCTCCTGGATGCTGACGCTCAGATGCCCGCTTTCGGCGAGTTGATCACGCGGAGATCCTCGATCAGGCGCGTCAGTCCTTCCGCCTGGGTCAGCAGGCTTCGGAACAGCACCTCGCCCGGCTGGAAGACGCCTTCCGCCAGCCCCTGCAACCGCCCGCGCAGCACCGTGACCGGCGTACCTCGGTGCGTCGAGGTTCCCGGCGGCAGGTGTGCCGGAGATGCCACGTGGCCCGGGACCGGAACGGGCCGGGCTTGTATCAACTGGATCGCTAGCGACCGATAGAGACAGTGGCCGAACAGCTCGATTAGGGCGGGACAGTATGGATTCTTGAGTCATGGTGTCCGCTTTGAATCCTGCTGGTTGCTCCATCGAGTCGCAATGTTACCGCACGAATTGAGCTGCCCGATGACACGATGGGCGGCATGCATCAGAAGGTGTGCGGTGGTGATGGCGTCGCGCGGTACGCGTCGGTATAGGGGCGTACGCGGTGCCCGGCATCGCCCGGATGGCACTTCGGCTGTCGGTGCTCAACCCGCTTGCGCAAATGCATGCAGGCGGAGACGACGCAACGAGGGTTGTCGCCGTCTCGGCGTAGGGGCTGATTGCCAACGGGATGCAAAGCGGACAGGAGTGGTCAGACGTTCCGCTGGTGTTCTTCAGGGCGAGGGTGGTCGCCCGTCATCCAAAAAAGAATGAATGGCGCGGGTCGCGCCTGGTGACGATTGCCGCACGGTGCTTTGCGGTCGTCTTCGTGGCGGGGTTCATTCAGGAACGCGAAGTCTGGGCGAATGCAAGCGAGACCACCGTCGTCCGCTTGTCGCCGTGGGGGACGATGTGATTCGGTCTGCAATCGCCGGGACGTACGGGCAAGAGCGGATCAGTTGCAGCCACTGAGCGTCCGGCGCACCCCGTGGCGGGCCTGACGCTAGCCCGGTACCCGGCACGACTCGAGACCCCAATGGCAAGCCATGGTCAGATATCTCCGCGCACTTCACCGGTTCCCAGCGCGCTCCGCTGCCGGTTGACTTCCGCCCAAAGCTCATCGCTGTCGTCATTGCGCAGCACGACCATCCCGTCCAGTTGATCGTCGGTCACGCCGAAGTATTCCAGGATTTCCCGGCGAATCGCATCGACGAACTGCGCGTATTCCGGGGTCGCCTGGGCCTGCGCGTGCAAGGCGTCGTATGCTGCATCGTCCGCACCGCCGCCGTGCTCGTCGATATAGCGCGAGATCCACTGGTCCCGTTCGTGGTCGTAATCGGCCTCGGCGCGCATCGCTTGCACAGCCGTGTAGAAATCCAATTGGGCAAACGCGGCGATCGCCGCCGTCGTCGCCTCGTCGAAGGTCGTCGTCATTCCATTTCTCATGTTGGTCATCGCACATCATCGCACGGGCCGCGCCCGGGCATCCAACCCGAGATGCTTCGCCGAAACGCGACGGGCCTGACGGGACGGTGGTCGGGAAGCCGGGCGACATTTTCACGAGCAACGAGAGCCATTCCCAACCTAACTGCGGGTGGGATCCGCCCCAGCCACCTCCTTGGCGAAGGCGAGCAGGCGCTCGCTGAGCCGAACCGGCTGCTCCTGCTGGATCCAGTGACCAGCGCCGTCGATCAGCTCGATGCCCCCCATTCTCGTCGTCGCCTTGGTCCTCATGAGATCGAGCGCGCCCGGCGCCGAATACGTGCCCCAATCGCTCTTGCCGCCAATGAAGAGCGACGGGACATCGATCGTCTTGCCCGAAAACAGGCGCAACTCGGCGTTCAGGTCGGGATCGGAAAAGACACGATAAGCCTGCAGGGCGCCCTGAAACCCCGTGCGGCCATACTCCGCCGTGTACACCCCAAGTTCCGGCTCGGTGAGCCAGGTGCTGGCCCGGACCTCGGCGGAGGAAGGTTGGAATGGAGCGACGGTCTCGGGCATCGTCTTGCCGAGATCCATGACGTAATAGGTGGGCATTTGCGCAAGTTCTGCGGCGGTTGGCGCCTTCAGCGGATGCGGCTTGTTTCCCGGCCAGTCGGCGCTCTTGACGTAGAAAAATGCACGAAGAAACGCGTGCAAGCCTTGAGGCGGGTGCCACATGTCATGGTTCGCCTCCCGTGTGCTCAGGTATTGCTGGTAATACGCTCTCGGCGGGTCGAGCGCCGCCAGCGCGGCCGCCAACTTTTGATTGCCGGTGTTCGGTTGAGCCGACGATACCTCGCTTTCCGCAGTGTCGAACGGAAGCGTCGGCGGACCGGGGAACGGTGCGCTCATCAGGACCACCGAGGGAAAGACGTCAGGTCGGGCTAGCGCACAATAGGCCGCGACGGGCGAGCCGAGGTCGTGCCCGACGAGCATTGCCGTACGCCGATACCCCAACGCCAAAACCAATCCGAGCGCGTCGCGCGTCATGTTCAAGAGGCTGAAGGGCGCCAGCTGGGCGTCATAGTCGTTCAGCCAACCCGTGGTGCGGCCAAACCCCCGCTGGTCGGGCGCCACGACGTGGTAGCCGGCGTCAGCCAGAATCGGGATCAGGTGTCGCCACCCGTAAGCCAAGTCGGGAAAACCGTGCAGAAGCAGGGCGAGCGGCCGGCCGGGGTTCTCGTAACCGGCCTCGAGAATATGGACATCGAGGCCGTTGACCCCGCGGATCATGCGCGAGCGGACCCTCTTCGGAAGCGTTCCATCGCCATATGTCGATGCGGACATGTCAATTCCTCCCATGGGGTTTGCGCGGGCGGGCCGCATCAAAGAGGCAAACAGGCTGACCGCGCCCATCGCCAGGAAGGCTCGTCGGGACGCCGATGGCCTGAAGCGAAGTGGACGGCTCATGATGGAACGCCCCGTTCCCGTGCATGCGCTGTCTTCAGCTTCGGCGAAAACGCACGCGACGAATGCGTCGCTCGGCGGCCGGGCAATCGAAGACGATCCGCCCCGGCACGAAGACGCTCTGCATAGGGTGAGCGAGGAAACCCGCACGCCTCACCTTCGGGCTCAGTGATTCCTGCCGCAATCCGGGCAGGCTGCGCATCACTGAACGAACCTTCCTGACTCGCGATTGGGTCGAGGGCCATCGCCGCGCTCCTGATATGGTGATCACCATAGTATGGCAATCACCATAGAATCATCAAGCGGAACGTGCTATGTTCACGGCATGCCACGTAAGACTGACGCCCGCGCTCGCGCGATTGCCACGGCCCAACGACTGTTTCGCCTCCAGGGCTACACCGCGACGGGATTGACCCAGATCCTTGAAGAAAGCGGTGCGCCTAAAGGATCGTTCTACTTTCACTTTCCACGCGGCAAGGCACAACTCGCAGAAGAAGCAATCGACGATTACATTGCGAATCGAATTGCTGTATTGCGGGAGATCTCGTCGAACACGACCGGTGATGCTCTGAATTTTGTTCATCAAATTTTCAAGGCATTCGCGGCCGAAATGGTCGCCTCTGATTTCCAGTATGGATGCCTGATGCAAAATCTGGCGAACGAGCTGCCCGCGCTCGACGCCGAGCTGACCCAACGGGTAGCGCGCGGATTCGTTGAGTCGACCGAGATTATTGCGGCGCATTTCAGGGGGTGCGGTTTCGCTCCCGCGCGTGCGTCCTCGACCGCCGCCGCATTGGTCGCCGCCCTCGAAGGCGCGCGGACGATCGCCCGCCTGGAACGCACGCCCGCCATATTCGAGGCGCTGGCACAGGTGAGTGTCCAAAGGTGGGCTGATCCCGAGAGGTGACTCGGTTCAATGTTCTCGATCCGTTTAGCTTCGGCTTAAGCAGGAATATGTCTCGCTTACGCTCTCGACTGCGTTCGCTTGGGTCGCGCCGAGGTAGCCGGGCCACCTGGACGCATGGAGCATGGCATGCAGACGAATTCGAAGAAGGCCGAACAGATCAGCCTGCCGGCGACCTCACGGCTGAGCCGGTCGTACGGCAAGTCGGATTTTGGCGACGCATTTTCGGTGGACTTGCCAGCGACTGCCTGCAACGACGCAGAGTCGCTCGCTCGATACCTCTTTGCAGGGCAACCCAAGTGGATCGCGATGCTGCAGGGCGTTCGCGACATTGCCGTATGGCCGTTCGGCCTTAAAAGAACGATCGATCTGAAAGTCGCGAAGGACGACCGGCTAAGCATTTTCCGCGTGTTCGAACGGCATGAAGACGAGATCATTCTGGGCGAGGACGACACGCATCTTGATTTCCGCGTGTCGGTTCTCGTGCAGCCTGCATCTGAGGGCCGGCCCCGGCGGCTGATAGTCACGACGCTTGTCTTCTACAATCGTCTGCTGGGTCGGGCCTATCTTGGCCTTATCGCTCCTTTCCATCGTCTCGTCGTGCGAGCCTCGCTCGACCGGGCACAGCAGCTCGGATGGCCCGGCCGGTAGCGGCGATTCATCAACGCTCCTTCCAGCGGGCCGTAGATGGCCGGACGCTCGAAGTCGCGGGTTCCTGAGAGCGGCCAGAGCCAGGCGTAGCCATTCATTTCCACCTGATCAGTCGCGTGCTCGCCTCCTTCACTCGTAGGCACTCATGGCTACCCGACGGTTTTCCTTATCGACACCGTCTTCGGACTGGTAAACCGTTGACGACCTTCAGCACCATGTTCTGTACCGAGATATGGGCGCAGAGGTGCCGCTGCCGCGAATCCCCCGCAACAGATAGACGCCGTCTTTCGGAACTTGGTAGGATTACTGACTTTTGAAATATGAATTGTTTCAATCAGCCGCCAGTGTGGAAAACGCGGGCTGCGTGCTGACGCTGGGCCGCGCCTGCATTCTTTCGTACCACGCCTGCAACGCGGTGCACTGGGCTGGCACTGGCAGATTGACGATGGAAGCGAAGACCAGGCCGCCGATTACGGTGATGTCGGCCATCGAAAATTCGTTGCCGGCAACGTATGGCTGGTTTCGTAGAACCGCATCGAAGTAATGCATCCCGCGCAGGGCCTTGTCGCGCTGCCTGAATCCCCATTCGGGGTTCTGGTAAAGCTCGACCAGCGGCCCCAGCCCCGGTGTCCCGTGATGGAAATACACGCTTATTGCGTCGAGCAGTTCCAGTTCGGCGCGCTTGCTCATCATGTGGATCAAGCCTTTTTCGAGCGGCGACCTGCCAGTCAGCGTCGGCACGCCATCGAGTCCATCGAGGTACTCCGTGATGGCCGTGCACTCGGCAATGCAGGTTCCGTCATCGAGTTCAAGCACCGGCAGCGTGCCCGAGTAATTCTTGCTCGCCATGAATTCGGGCTTCTTGTGCTCGCCTGCGTACAGATCGACCAGCACGAACCGCACTCGCGATTGCAGGTTCTTTTCCGCCAACGCAATGCGAACACGCGTCGGATACGGCCCTTGCGGGAAGTCATAAATCGTCATCGTCGATAACCGATCGTCATGGATGCTCGTTGCAATGGCACTCATTTGGCTTTCCTTTCGCAGTTGTGTCGTAACGAACGCCGCGACTTCCTACCTAACGTTCGTTAGGTTTACCATATGCATTACCATACGGGTTGTCAACACTGAGTAGTCGATGCGGAGAACCGTACAAGTGAGGAACGAATCGAACACAGGCTCCAGGGAGCGGATTCTGGCGGCGGCCACGAAAATTGCTCAGGCCCACGGCTACAGCGGGTTGAATTTTCGGGATCTCGCGGAAGACGTCGGGATCAGGCCCGCCAGCATCTATCACCACTTCACGAACAAGGCCGACCTCGGTGCAGCGGTGGCACGACGCTATTGGGAGGACTCGGCAGCGGTTCTTGAAGCCCTCCAGGCCGAGTCCCCGGACCCGTTGCACTGCCTGCATCGCTATCCCGAAACGTTTCGCGGGGCGCTGGAAAACGCGAATCGCATCTGCTTGTGCAGCTTCATGGCCGCCGAAAGCGATGACCTTCCCGATGAAGTGATGCAGGAAGTCCGAACCTTCGCCGAGGTGCACATCGCCTGGCTGACCAAGGTTCTCTCAGCGGCGGAGGGGGTGGACTCGAAACGGAGTGAGCAACGCGCTCGCGCTATCTTCGCCGCCGTAGCCGGCGCACAGCTCATCGCGAGGAGCCGTTCGGACGTCTCCCTCTACGACACATTGATCGACGGCTATCGTGCGGCCGGTCTGCTTCCTGCCTAGCACGCGTGTGAATTGCGTGAGACTCTCTCGCCCCGCATTGTTGCCGCAACTGGGGGGAGGTTCCTGGGTGCTGATCCAGTCGTGCTCAGGGCGGTTCGCGACCTCGACCCACGACGTCATAAACGATCTTTCTTCGCTTCCGGATTTGCCAAGCGGAATGTGAGGGTTCCTTGAACCGGGCGTAATCGTTTCCGGTACCGGGCGTTTTCCCGCTTCCGGCCACGCAGCCACCCGGCGCGGCACGCCGTTTGCTTACCCATTCCCCAAAACCGCCAAACCCGACTCCGGCTAAACCCGCACCCAGCCGGCCTTTTCCGGCCCCGCCCCCACATCCCGTGGCCGATTTTGTCACCACATGGGCCGGATATGACAATAAGAATCGCCCGCCCCGGCATTACGATGACCCACGTCGTCGCCAGGGCCTGAGCCGGTTTTACCGCCTCCGGCCCCATAGCGCCCCCATACACCGTCTGATTGGAACATCGACCATGAGCTATAACGCCCCCGTCAAGGACATGCTGTTCGTGCTGAAGGAACTCGCCGGCATCGACGCCGTTGCGCAGTTGCCGGGCTTCGAGGATGCCGGTTACGACACGGCGCAGGCCGTGCTCGACGAGTCCGCGAAATTCTGCGGCGAGGTGCTGGCCCCGCTGAACGTCGAAGGCGACCGCAATCCGAGCAGCTGGAAGGACGGCGTCGTGACCGCCACGCCGGGCTTCGGCGAAGCCTTCCGCCAGTTCGTCGAAGGCGGCTGGCAGGGGCTGCAGCATCCGTCCGAATACGACGGCCAGGGGCTGCCGAAGCTGATCGCGACGCCGTGCATCGAGATGCTGAACGCATCGAACCTGTCGTTCGCGCTGTGTCCGCTGCTGACCGACGGCGCGATCGAGGCGCTGCTGACGGCCGGCACCGACGAGCAGAAGCAGCGCTACGTGCCGAAGCTGATCTCGGGCGAATGGACCGGCACGATGAACCTGACCGAGCCGCAGGCCGGCTCCGACCTGGCGCTGGTGCGCTCGCGCGCCGAGCCGCAGGGCGACGGCACGTACAAGGTGTTCGGCACGAAGATCTTCATCACGTGGGGCGAGCACGACATGGCGGACAACATCGTCCACCTGGTGCTGGCGCGCACGCCGAACGCGCCGGAAGGCGTGAAGGGCATCTCGCTGTTCATCGTGCCGAAGTTCATGGTCAACGATGACGGCTCGCTGGGCGTGCGCAACGACGTGCACTGCGTGTCGATCGAGCACAAGCTCGGGATCAAGGCGAGCCCGACGGCAGTGCTGCAGTACGGCGACCACGGCGGTGCGATCGGCTACCTGGTCGGCGAGGAAAACCGCGGCCTCGAATACATGTTCATCATGATGAACGCGGCGCGCTTCGGTGTCGGGATGCAGGGGATCGGCGTGGCCGACCGTGCATACCAGAAGGCGGCGGAATTCGCGAAGGAGCGCGTGCAGAGCCGTCCGGTGGACGGTTCGGCCAAGCAGTCGGTGACGATCATCCATCACCCGGACGTGCGCCGCATGCTCGGCACGATGCGTGCGCTGACCGAAGGTGCGCGGGCGCTGGCCTACGTGGCCGCCGCGCACAGCGACATTGCCCACCGCCATTCGGACGAGGCGACGCGGGCACGTCATCAGGCAATCTACGAGTATCTGGTGCCGGTGGTGAAGGGCTGGAGCACGGAGATGGTGAACGACGTGGCGAGCCTGGGCGTGCAGGTGCACGGCGGGATGGGTTTCATCGAGGAGACGGGCGCGGCGCAGTATTACCGCGATGCGCGGATCCTGGCGATCTACGAAGGCACGACGGCGATCCAGGCAAACGACCTGGTGGGGCGCAAGACGATGCGCGACGGCGGCGCGGTGGCGAAGGCGCTGATCGCGGAGATCGGCGAGACGGTGGCGGCGCTGGGCAAGCTGGACGGCGCAGCGGCCGCGTCGGTGAAGGCGCAGCTGGAGAAGGGCGCGAAGGCGCTGTCGTCGGTGGTCGACTATGTGGTGGCGAACGTGAAGCAGGACCCGAACGCGGTGTTCGCGGGCAGCGTGCCGTACCTGAAGCTGGCGGGCGTGGTGCTGTGCGGGTGGCAGATGGGCCGCGCGCTGGTGGCGGCGCAGGCGAACCGCGCGAGCGATCCGGCGTTCTTCGACGCGAAGATCGCGATTGCGCAATGCTATGCGGAGCACGTGCTGGTGCAGGCGGGCGCGTTCGAAGCATCGATCGTCGGCACGAAGGGCAACGAGGGCGTGCTCGCGTTGACGGAAGACCAGTTCTGACCGGCTGACGGTCGGAACGCAGGAGGAGACAGGATTTTGACCACACAGGACTTGCTCGCGCAATACGGCCCGCGCGAATCGATGGAATACGACGTCGTGATCGTCGGCGGCGGCCCCGCCGGGCTGTCGGCGGCGATCCGGCTCAAGCAGCTGGCCGCCGAGAAAGGCACCGAAATCGGCGTGTGC
>NZ_JAAGPP010000123.1:0-28624 GCF_017104975.1 Burkholderia sp. Ac-20344 | reverse complement strand
TTCTACCCGCAGACCGCGATCGCGGTCGAGGCCGGGCGGATGGTGTCGCGCGCGCTCGGCGGCAGCTGCGAAGTGCCGCTCGCCGCGCACGCGGTGTGGCGCGCGGGCGAGTTGTACCTGACGGGCCGCGTGTCGACGACCGACGGCAAGCGCGTGCTGACGGCCGAGGAATGCGGGGCCGTCGTGACCGTCGCCGATGCGCTCGCGCTCGGTCGCGCGGTGTCCGACGAGCTCGAGGCGCAAGGCGCGCTCGACATCGTTCAGGCGCTGCTCGCGGGCTCGCAGGCCGCCGGCAAGGGCGACGCCTGATGGCGGGCGGCGCGCGCGCGTTCACCGCTGTCCTGACGCGCCCGGACGGCCAGTCCGGCGCGCTCGCATCGCAACTGGCCGAGGCCGGCTGCGACGTGCTCGAATTCCCGTTGATCGACATTGCGCCGGTCGACGATCCGGCGCCGCTCGATGCGGCGTTCGCGGCGCTGGCCGACTACGCGCTGGTGATTTTCGTGTCGCCGAACGCGATCGACCGCGCGCTCGCGCAGTACGGCGCGATCTGGCCGAATGCGCTGCCGGTCGGCGTGGTCGGGCCCGGCAGTGTCGCGGCGCTCGAGCGTCACGGCATCGCGGCGCCCGCGCATCGCGTGATCGCGCCGCAGGCGCCTGCCGACGGTGGCGTACCCCATTACGATTCTGAAAGCCTGTTCGCGTGCATCGAGGCTGCGTTCGGCGGCGCGCAGGCGCTGGCGGCCAAGCGCGTGCTGATCGTGCGTGGCGACGGCGGGCGCGAATGGCTCGCCGACCGGCTGCGCGAGGCCGGCGCGGACGTCACGCTCGTCGCCGCGTACCGGCGCGTCGTGCCGGAGCCGCGCGTCGGCGCGTGGGAGCGCGTGCATGCGCTGCTCGACGGCGCACCGCATGCGTGGCTCGTCACGAGCTCGGAAGGCGTGCGCAACCTGCACGAACTCGCGCGGGCGCACCTGAACGATGCCGAGATCGACGCGCTGAAGCACGCGCCGCTCGTGACACCCCATCCGCGGATCGAGCAGACCGCGCGCGCATTGGGTTTTGATAGGATTACGCTGACCGGCGCGGGCGATGAGCGCATCGTCCGCGCGTTTCGAACGATGGCCGACGAGGCCGTCCAACCGGCGACAGCCGCACCGGTGACTAAACGCATGACAGATACCAACGATTCCAAAAGCGTCGCTTCCCAGCCGGCCGCTGCATCCGCACCGCCGTCCCGTCCTGCCTACATGGCGTCCGAACCGCCCGCGCGCCGCGGCGGCAGCGCCGTGCTGTGGTTCGTCGTCGTCGTGCTCGGCTGCGCGGCGGGCGTCGGCGGCTACGCGCTGAACCGCAAGATCGACCGGCTCGACGGCACGTTCGTCGCGCGCCAGAAGGCGCTCGATGCACAGACGGCCGAGACGCGCATGAAGACCGAGCAGGCGCTCGCGAGCACGCACCAGGTCGACACGCAGCTCGCGCAGCTCGACGGCAAGCTCGCCGATGCGCAGAGCGCGCAGCAGGCGCTGCAGCAGCAATACCAGGACCTGTCGCGCAACCGCGACGCGTGGATGCTCGAGGAAGTCGACCAGATGCTGTCGAGCGCGAGCCAGCAGCTTCAGCTGACCGGCAACACGCAGCTCGCGCTGATCGCGCTGCAGAACGCCGATGCGCGCCTTGCGACGTCGCAGAGCGCGCAGGCCGTCACGGTGCGCAAGGCGCTCGCGCTGGACATCGAGAAGCTGAAGGCCGCACCGGCGGCCGACCTCACGGGCCTCGCGATCAAGCTCGACGACGCGATCGCGAAGATCGACGCGCTGCCGCTGTCCGGCGAGGCGATCGTCCCGCACGACGCGCCGAAGGCCGCGCCGGCCGCCGCCGCGTCGTCGGCCTCGGCCGTGGCCGTGGCCGTGGCCGTGGCCGGCGAGCCGCGCTGGAAGGTGTGGTGGCACGACTTCTCGGCCGGTCTCGGCCAGCAGTTGAAGGGGCTCGTGCAGGTGCGCCGGATCGACAACGCGGACGCGATGCTCGCGTCGCCCGACCAGGGCTACTTCGTGCGCGAGAACGTGAAGCTGCGCCTCCTGACCGCGCGCCTGTCGCTGCTCGCACGCAACGACAGTGCGATGAAGGCCGACCTGCACGCCGCGCAGGCGTCGCTCGGGAAGTATTTCGACCAGGCATCGAAGGACACGCAGACCGTCGAGGATCTGCTCAAGCAGGTTGACGGCGCATCGCTGACGGTCGCGGTGCCGAACCTGAACACGAGCCTGAACGCCGTTCAGCAGTTCAAGAGCCGGGGGTAACGATGACGCTTCGAGGAATCGTCTGGCTCGCGGTCCTGTTCGCGATCGCCGCTGCGCTCGCCACCGTCGGCCGTTTCGACGCGGGGCAGGTGCTGCTCGTCTATCCGCCGTACCGGATCGACGTGTCGTTGAACCTGTTCGTGATCGCCATCGTCGTGCTGTTCATCGTCGTGTATGCGCTGCTGCGCATCGTGCGCAACATCTGGCGCATGCCGCAGCGGGTCGCCGCGTATCGGGCGCGTTCGCGCAACGAGAAGGCGCAGGCGTCGCTGCGCGACGCGATCGCGAACCTGTACGCGGGCCGCTTCTCGCGCGCGGAGAAGGCCGCGCGTGAAGCGCTGTCGGTCGATGCGAACCAGGGCGCGGCGAGTCTTGTCGCGGCCACCGCCGCGCACCGGATGCACGAGTACACGCGCCGCGACGACTGGCTGTCGAGGGTCGACGCACCCGAATGGCAGGACGCACGGCTGCTTGCCGCCGCCGACATGCGCGCCGATGCACGCGATGCCGACGGCGCACTCGCCGCGCTGGCGGACCTGCAGGCGGGCGGCAAGCGCATCCATGCGCAGCAGGTCGCGCTGCGCGCACAGCAGCAGCTCAAGAACTGGGCCGAGGTGCTGAAGCTCGCGAAGGCGCTCGAGAAGCGCGAGGCGCTGCATCCTGCCGCGGCCGTGCGGCTGCGGCAGCAGGCCGCTGAGAACCTGCTGCGCGAACGCCGGCACGACGCGGACGCGCTGCTCGAGGTATGGCAGTCGCTGTCGCCGGTCGAGCGCCAGTCGCCGCGTCTCGCCGATCTCGCGGCCGATCTGCTCGTGCCGCTCGAGCGCCGCAACGAAGCGCGCCGCATCGTCGAGGACGCGCTCGCGCACAACTGGGATGCCCGTCTGCTGCGCCGTTACCCGGACACGGCCGGCGCCGACGCGCTGCCGCTGATCCAGAAGGCCGAAGGGTGGAAGAAGGATCACCCGGAGGATGCCGACCTGCTGTTCGCGCTCGGCCGCCTGTGCCAGCAGCAGCAACTGTGGGGCAAGGCGCAGTCGTTCCTCGAATCGGCACTGAAGCTCGCCGACAACGAGGCGCTGAAGGTGCGTGCACATCGCGCGCTCGCGCGCCTGTTCGAGCATCTCGGCGAAACCGACAAGGCTGCGAAGCACTACCGCGAAAGCGCGCTCGCAATCACCGTGGTCTGATGCGGGCGGCGTGGCCGCCTGCCGCAAGCGGCTCGCGCAACCCGCGCAAGAAAGCCTCGAATGCCGGAAGGCCTTCGGGGCTTTTTTTCGTCCAGGATGCGCCTGGACGACACGTCACGCGCCGAGCTTGCGCAGCAGGTCGTCCTCGCTGGCGACGAACCACACCGATTGCCCGCGATTGGATTCGCGCACGAGTGCGCGGAACGCTTCGCTGCGCGCGAGCCAGCGCTCGATGTTGCCGACCACGCCGAGCTTGACGCCGTAGTTGACCAGCTTCTGCAGGACGGCGCCTGCGAGGCCGCTTTCGAGCCGGTAGAAGTCGTCGTGCAGCGCATCGGCGGGGACGGCGATCCAGTCGGCTTCGTGCTCGTGCGCGAGCGCGACGAGGTCGAGCGCATCGCTTTCCCGATGCAGAACGGTGGCGGAAGGGGCACGGACGAGCACGCGGCTGCCGGCTGCCTGGACGACGCGATGATCCATCGAGGCCTGCTCCTGCGAATGGGGAATGACGCTCATCCGTTGCCGCCCCTTACTTGTCGACCAGCCGCTTCGGTACCGACAGCACGAGCAGCCCGCCGAGCACGAGGAACCCGGCGAGCATGTACATGCCTGAATCGTTCGCACCCGTTGCCTGCTTGAGCCAGCCCATCATGTACGGGCTCAGGAAGCCGGCGAGGTTGCCGATCGAGTTGATCATCGCGATGCCGGCCGCGGCCGCCGTGCCGCCGAGGAACGCGGTCGGCAGGCTCCAGAACAGCGGCAGCGTCGTCAGGATGCCGATCGTCGCGAGCGTGAGGCCGAGCATCGCGAGCGCGGTCTGGTGCGCCCAGATCACCGACAGCACGAGCCCGAGCGCGCCGATCGCGGCCGGAATCGCGACGTGCCAGCGGCGTTCGCGGTGCTTGTCCGCACTGCGCGCGATCAGGATCATCGCGACCACCGCCGCTGCATACGGAATCGCCGACAGCAGGCCGATCATGAACGTGTCGGTCACGCCCGTCGCCTTGATGATCGTCGGCAGCCAGAAGCCGACGCCGTAGAGTCCCATCACGAACGAGAAGTAGATCAGCGCCATCAGCCACACGCGCGGGCTCGACATCACGGCGCCGAGCGGCAGGTCTTCCTTGGTCGCTTCCTCTGCGTCGATGTTGCGGGTGAGCAGCGCCTTTTCCTCGTCGGTCAGCCACTTCGCCTTCGAGATTCGCTCGTCGAGCGCGAAGAACACGAGCACGCCGGCGAGCACCGACGGGATGCCTTCGAGCAGGAACAGCCATTGCCAGCCGTGCCAGCCGCTCACACCGTCGAACGCCTTCAGGATGAAGCCCGAGATCGGCCCGCCGATCACGCCGGACAGCGCGACGGCCGTCATGAAGAACGTCGTCATCCGGCCGCGCCGGTGTGCGGGATACCAGTAGGTGAGGTAGAGGATCACGCCGGGGAAGAAGCCCGCCTCGGCGACGCCGAGCAGGAAGCGCATCACGTAGAACATCGCGGGCGTCGTGACGAACATCGTCAGGATCGAGATCACGCCCCACGTCGCCATGATGCGCGCGATCCACACGCGCGCGCCGACCTTGTGCAGGATGATGTTGCTCGGCACTTCGAAGAGGAAATAGCCGAAGAAGAAGATCCCGGCGCCGAGCCCGTAGACGGTGTCGCTGAGGTTCAGGTCGCTCGCCATCTGCAGCTTCGCGAACCCGACGTTTACGCGGTCGAGATACGCGACCACGTAGCACAGCAGCAGGAGCGGCGTGAGCCGCCACGACACCTTGCGGTAGGTTGCTTCCTCGAATGCGCCGGACGAGCCCGGCAGCGACTGCGTCGATGTTGCCATGTTGTCTCCAGTCCTTATAGTTGGCCGGAACAGACGCAACGGCGCCCGGTCCGGTTTCGTGCGAAGCAATGCGTGGATGGCGTGCCGGCCGGTGAAACCCGGCGCGGCGCGCGAACAGCCCGGCGCGGCTAGATGCAGCGCCCGCCGTCGACTTCGAGACAGACGCCCGTGATGAACTCGGCCTCGTCGGATGCCAGGTACAGCGCCGCGTTCGCGATGTCCTGCGGCGTCGAGAAGCGGCCGAGCGGGATCGTCGCGAGGAAGCGGCTGCGATTCTCGGGGGTATCCTCGCAGCCCATGAATTCCGTCATCAACGCCGTTTCGCCGAGCACGGGGTTGATGCAGTTCACGCGGATGCGGTCGGCGCCGAGTTCGGCCGCGAGCGACTTGCTCGCGGTGATCATCGCGCCCTTCGTGCTGTTGTACCAGACGAGGCCCGGACGCGGCCGCACGCCGGCCGTCGACGCGACGTTCACGAACACGCCGCCGCCCTGTTCGCGGAAGTACGGCACGAAGGTCTGCACGCACCAGAACAGGCTCTTCATGTTGACCGCATACACGCGGTCGAATTCGGCCTCCGTCACGTCGAGCACCGGCTTGTTGCGGTGCGTGGTGCCGGCGTTGTTCACGACGATCTGCACCGCGTGGAAATCGTCGAGCGTGGCCTGCAGCAGCGCGTGCCAGTCGTCCTGCTTCGACACGTCGCCGGCCACCGCGATCGCTTTGCCGCCCGCGAGCGCGATCTCGCTCGCGACGCGCTCGGCCGCCGCGCCGTTCAGGTCGTTGACGACGACGTTCGCGCCTTCGCGCGCATACGTCTTCGCGATGCCTTCGCCGAACCCCGAGCCGCCGCCCGTGACGATTGCCGTCTTGCCGCTCAACCGCATGGTGTGTCTCCTGTGCTGGATATGAGTGTCGTCGTGCCTCGACATGCGCCGGCCGCTGCCTGCCGCGTGCCGTGTGCTGCTTGCCGCGCGTTCAGCCGTGCCGGATCGCGATCGTCTTCAGTGCAGTGAAGCCGTACAGCGCCTCGAAGCCTTTCTCGCGACCATGCCCCGAGTGGCCGACGCCGCCGAACGGCAGCTCGACGCCGCCGCCCGCGCCATAGTTGTTGATGAACACCTGGCCCGCCCGCAGGCGCCGTGCGAGACGCATCTGGCGTGCGCCGTCGCGCGTCCAGATACCCGCGACGAGGCCGTACGGCGTGCCGTTCGCGAGCGCGACGGCTTCGTCCTCGTCGACGAAACGCATCGCGGCGAGCACGGGGCCGAACACTTCCTCCTGCGCGAGCCGGTGCGCTGGCGGCACGTCGCGCAACAGCGCGGGCGCCTGGTAGAAGCCGCTTTCGGGCGCGTCGGCGACGACCTGCCCATGCGCGGCCATCGGAATGCCGTCGTGCTGCGCGTCGGACAGGAAATCCCATACGCGCTGCTGCTGCTTCGCGTTGATCAGGGGGCCGCAGTCGAGGTCGGCGCGGCTCGGGCCGACGCGCAGCCCGTTGAATGCGGTGGCGAGCCGCTCGACGAGCGGCTCGTACACCGCGCGTTCGATCAGCACGCGGCTGCCGGCCGAGCAGGTCTGCCCGCCGTTCTGCACGATCGCCGACACGAGCACGGGCAGCGCCGCTTCGAGATCGGCGTCGGCGAACACGATCTGCGGCGACTTACCGCCGAGTTCGAGCGTGACGGGCACGTGGTTCTCGGCCGCCATCTGCGTGACTACCTTGCCGGTGGCTGGCGAACCCGTGAACGAGATGTGGTCGATGCCGGGATGGCGGGCGAGCGCGGCCCCCGCTTCATGGCCGTAGCCGGTGACGATGTTGAGCGCACCGGCCGGCAACCCGGCTTCGGCGGCCAGCTCGGCGACGCGCAGCAACGACAGGCACGCATCCTCGGCCGGCTTGACGACGCATGCGTTGCCGGCCGCGAGCGCGGCGCCGACGCTGCGCCCGAAGATCTGCATCGGGTAGTTCCACGGCACGATGTGGCCCGTGACGCCATGCGGCTCGCGCACCGTCAGCACCGTGTAGCCCGCTTGATAGGGGAGGGTTTCGCCGTGCAGCTTGTCGGCGGCGCCCGCGTAGAACTCGAAGTAGCGTGCGAGCGCGGCTGCGTCGGCGCGTGCCTGCTTCAGCGGCTTGCCGGTGTCGCGCGCTTCGATCGCGGCGAGTTCCTCGAGGGAATCGGCCACGCGTGCCGACAGCCGCATCAGCACGCGGCCGCGCTCGGCGGCGCTGGTTGCGCCCCACGGGCCCGCGAATGCGTCGCGGGCCGCGGCGACTGCGCGCTCGATGTCGGGTGCCGTACCGCGGGCGATCGACGCGAACGGCTGGCCGTCGGATGGATCGATGACTGCGATGGTTTCCAGTTGCGCGGGCAACGTCCATTCGCCCGCGATGAAGTGCTTCGCCTCTTCCATGCCAGCTCCTGTCGACCCGAGTTAGCGCTTTAGCGCTTACTCGGGTCCCATGCTTCGCGGTCGACCCGAGTCAGCACTTCAGCGCTTACCCGGGTCCCATGCTTCGCGGTCGACTGACCACCGCGCTTCAGCGCCGACGCCGATCCCGTGCAACGCGTCCGGTGGTTCCACGCCCGGGCATCCGGAACGATTATCGCGCCGATCGTCATCCGGACGCCACCGGTCGATTGGCTATAATGGCGCATTCCCTTGCGGGACGCCTGCGGCGATGCATCGGCCGCGGCGCCCTGTCCCGAATTCCCATCGACCTACAGAGAGTGCTCATGAGCTTCAATCATGTTCCGGCCGGCAAGGACCTGCCGCAAGATTTCAACGTGATCATCGAGATTCCCGCGCAAAGCGATCCGGTGAAGTACGAGGCGGACAAGGAACTGGGCCTTCTCGTCGTCGACCGTTTCATCGGCACGGGCATGCGCTATCCGGTGAACTACGGCTACATCCCGCAGACGCTGTCGGGCGACGGCGATCCGGTCGACGTGCTGGTGATCACGCCGTTCCCGCTGCTGGCCGGCTCGATCGTGCGTTCGCGCGTGCTCGGCATGCTGCAGATGACCGACGAATCGGGCGTTGACGCGAAGCTGGTCGCGGTGCCGCACGACAAGGTCTGCCCGATGACGGCAAACCTGAAGTCGATCGACGACGTGCCCGAGTACCTGAAGGACCAGATCAAGCACTTCTTCGAGCAATACAAGGCGCTCGAGAAGGGCAAGTGGGTGAAGGTCGAAGGCTGGGCCGGCATCGAAGCCGCGCACAAGGAAATCACCGACGGCGCAGCGAACTACAAGAAGTAAGCGGCGTACCGGCCGCCGGCCGGTTCGTGCGAAACGCAAACCGCGCGAGTCTCCTCAGGAGGCCGCGCGGTTTTGTTTTGTGCGCGTTGTTTTCGTGCGGGTGGACGCGGGCGGTGCGGCGGGCTTGGGTGCGGCTTTCGCGCGAGTCGAGCCTGCCGCGCCGCGGCGGGGGGCTGGGGTGGCCAGGCCGGATCCGGCGACCTTCGTGGTCGATGTGCGGCGAAGTGCCGGTGCGGGAGGGTTATCGCTTCGCTCGCGCTGGCCGGGTTTGCCGTCGGCAGCCAATGCTTTCCGTTTCGGTCGCGTGCGGATTGCGGGCTTGTCCTTTTGCGTCGATGCGCGGCGCGACGATGGGGGCTTCGCGGCCGTAGCGTCGTCGACCTTCGCACGCTTTGCATCCGGTGCGGCTTTCGCCTTATTCGCGGACTGGGTGGACTTGGCGGATTGCTCGCCGGAAGCGGTTTTTTCGACCTTCGGTTTCCTGACGGATTTCGCGACTGGCACGGCTTCCTTGGCCTTCGCCGGCTTCGCAGCCTTCACGCCCTTCGTTGTTTTTCCCGCCCTTGTGTCGTCAACCGCCTTCGGCGCATCGGCGGTGTTCCCTTTCTTCGCTTTCCTTTGTCCGTGCGCAGGCGGCTGCGTCGCATCGCCGAGCCCGGCGATCGTCACGCCGGCCGGCAGCACCGACTCCAGCGTCCGCAACCCGGCTGCCAGATCACGCTTCTGCACGGGCGTGAGCCGCTTCACCCAGTATTCGGCGCGCGACGCGCTCGACCGGTCGGGCAGCGGAAACGACGCGAGCACCGCACGCGGCTTGCGCGAGCGCGTGTAGCGCGCGCCCTTGCCGGATGCGTGCTCGTCGAAGCGCGCGGCAACGTCGGTCGTGATGCCCGTGTAGACGCTGTCGTCGGCGCATTCGATCAGATACAGAAACCAGGACATGGCGGGGCGGCGGGATGCGAAGCCGTCAGTGTCTCAGAAAAAGCGCCCGTCAACGCCACCGATCGCCGTGCCCGTCGCGGAAGCGGCTCGGTGCCGCGCCGAGTTCGCGCGTGAAGAAGCGCGTGAACGCGCTCGTCGAACGGAAGCCGACTCGCACGCCGATCTCGCCGATCGGCAGTTGCGTGTTCAGCAGCAGGTCGCGCGCTTCGCCGAGCCGTGCCTGCGCGACGAGCGCGTGAAACCCGACCGCTTCGCGATGCAGCCGCCGGCGCAGCGTCCAGCGCGACATCGCGAAGCGCGTGCAGACGTGCTCCATCAGCGTGTCGGACGGCACGTCGGCGTCGTCGGCGGTGCGCAGCCAGTCGCGCACGCATTGCTCGACCGACGAGCCGAACGTCGAGCGGGCGCGCACGCGCTCGCGCGCGGCGTCGGCCGCATGACGCTGGATGTCCGCAAGCGGCGCGTTGTAGCGCTCGAACGGCGTGTCGAAGCGCGCGGAGCGCAGCACGACGCGATTGTGCGCGGCATCGAACGACATCGCCGCGCCGAGGAGGTCGCGCAGCGCGGCCGGCGGCGCGAACGCGCGGCCCTCGAACGCGGCTTCGTCGACCTGCGCGTACGGATCGTACAGGCGCGCAAGCGCGGCGAGGATCGCGAAATTCGCGAACGCGCTGCTGGCGGGCCGGCCGCCGCCCTCGTTCACATACTCGAGCGCGATCGCGCCGCCGGTTTCGTGCGCGAACACCCAGTCGACGTTGCCGATCAGTTCGCGGTAGCGCAGGTAGCCGTGCAGCGCGTCGCGCAGCGTCGCGGCGTTGCAGGTGACGCCCGCGAGCTCCGGGAACGGCGCGAGTCACGGCACGACCTGCGGCGTCGGCCGATGCCAGGACAACGGCCATTCGCTCATCAGCCGCATCGCGGCGACGTGTCGGTCGCCGGGGATGCGCCGCGCGTCGTCGGCGAGATCGGCGGCGCCGATGCCGAGCGTCGCATACAGCGGCGCGCCGCCGAAGCCGGGCGGCGCGATCGACGAAGCGGCCGGCAACGCCGATGCGCTCGCGATCGCGCGGCAATCCGCGGTACTGCTGAAGAACGCGGCCGCGCCAGGCGATGCGCAGCCGGTGCTGCCGCTGGCGGCCGGCGCGCTGAAGTCGGTCGTCGTGATCGGCGGGCATGCGGACGCGGGCGTGCTGTCGGGCGGGGGCTCGGGCGCGGTGCCGGCGATCGACGGCAATGCGGTGACGACCTGCCAGCAACCGGCCGACACGCTGTTCGGCGGCTGTGCGACCTGGTACAAGTCCGCGCCGCTCGCGGCGATTCGCGCGAAGGCGCCGAACGCATCGGTCAGCTATCTCGACGGGACCGACGCGAATGCCGCGGCGAGCGCGGCCGCGCAGGCCGATGTCGCGATCGTGTTCGCGACGCAGTGGCAGACGGAAGGGCTCGACCTCGCGAGCCTGTCGTTGCCCGATGCGAAGGCCGATCCGTACAACCAGCAATACGACCAGAACGCGCTGATCGCCGCGGTCGCGGCGAAGGCGAAGCGCGTGATCGTTGTGCTCGAGAACGGCAGCCCCGCGCTGATGCCGTGGCTCGCGAACGTGCATGGGGTGCTCGAAGCATGGTATCCGGGCACGCAGGGCGGCCAGGCGATCGCCGACCTGCTGTTCGGCGATGCGAACCCGTCGGGCCGGCTGCCGCTGACGTTCCCGAAGCAGGAGGGCGACCTGCCGCAGCCGGCGATCGACCCGGCGAAGACGCAGGCCGTCTATGCGGAAGGGCTCGCGTATGGCTATCGCTGGTTCGACGCGAAGGCGATCGAGCCGCTGTTCCCGTTCGGCTACGGGCTGTCGTACACGACGTATGCGCTGTCGGGCATGACCGCGCAGGCCGACGCAGCGGGCAACGTGACGGTCGGCGTGACGGTGAAGAACACCGGCGCGCGGGCCGGTGCGCAGACGGTGCAGATCTACGCGGCGCTGCCCGCGTCGCTCGGCGAGCCGCCGAAGCGGCTCGTCGGCTGGACCAAGGTCGCGCTGCAGCCGGGCGAGGCGCGGTCCGCCAGCGTCGCGGTGCCGGCGCAGCGCTTCGCGGTCTGGGATGCGAATGCGCACGCGTGGCGGATCGGCGCGGGCAGCTACGGGCTGTCGGCGGCGGCTTCGTCGCGCGACCCGCAGGCGCTGTCGACGACGGTGACGCTCGCCGCGCACTGAGCCGAAGGGAAGCCGCGTGGCATGCGGCGAAGCCGGTCGTGGCTTCGCCGCATGCCGGCGCGCGTGATGACGTTACTCGGCGCCGCGCCGGAACGGATCGTGTTCGCGCAGTTCGTCGACGTACGCGTGGATATGCTCGGTCTCGCGTTCGAGAAAGCGCGCGACCGCGTCCGAGAACGCCGGGTGCGCGAGCCAGTGCGCGGAATGCGTGACGGTCGGCAGGAAGCCGCGCGCGAGCTTGTGTTCGCCCTGCGCGCCGCCTTCGAACGTGTCGAGCCCGGCCTCGATGCAGAATTCGAGCAACTGGTAGTAGGCCGTTTCGAAATGCAGGCAGGGCACGTGCTCGAGCGCCCCCCAGTAGCGGCCGTACAGCGTGCCGCCGCCGTTTTCGCCGCGCCGGTAGACCGCGAGCGCACTCGCGATCGGCTGGCCGTCGGTTTCCGCGATCACGAGCAGCAGGTTCTCGGGCATCGTCGCGCCGATCGTGCGGAAGAAGTCGAGGTTCAGGTACGGGCTCGAAAAGTGTTCGCGATAGGTCTGCCGATAGCAGCGCGAGAAGAAGCGCCAGTCGGCGTCGGTGATCCGGTCGCCGGTGAGCCGCCGGAACGTCACGCCGGCATCGTGCACCTTGCGGCGCTCCGCGCGGATGTTCTTGCGCTTCTTCTGCTCGAGCGTGCCGAGGAAATCGTCGAAGTGGCGGTAGCCGTCGTTGATCCAGTGGAACTGCACGCCTTCGCGCAGCATCATCCCCATCGATTCGAGGAGCGCCGCTTCGTCGCCGGTCGGGAACAGCACGTGCAGCGACGACACGTCGCTCTGCTCGGCGAACGCGAGCAGCGTGGCCGCGAGCCGGCGGCGCGCGTCGTCGTCGGCCGCGAGCAGGCGGGTGCCCTGCACGGGCGTGAAGGGCACCGCGCACAGCAGCTTCGGGTAGTAGGGCAGGTCGTTGCGCTGGTACGCGTCGGCCCACGCCCAGTCGAACACGTATTCGCCGTACGAATGCTGTTTCGCATAGACGGGCGCGGCGGCCGCGAGGCGGCCGGTGCGCTCGTCGGTCAGCGTGACGAAGTGCGGCGACCAGCCGGTATCGTCGACCGCGCAGCGCGCGACGTGCAGCGCGTCGAGGAATTCGTGGCGCAGGAAGGGCGTCGGCTGCGCGTCGCGGGCGAGCAGCGCGTTCCATTCTTCGGCCGGCACCTCCGCGGGGGACGACAGGATGCCCGTGCGATAATCGATGCGTTCGTGTTTCAAGCGTGAATCCGTACCGTTCTGTGTCGCCGGATGCGCGGGCCTGTGCGGCCCGCACCGGGACGATTTCGTCAGCCGTTCAGGGCGCGCCGCCGGGCTGCGCCGATCCCGCCATGAAGACCCGACTCGCTCTCGCCCAAATCAACGTCACGGTCGGCGACTTCGCCGGCAACGTCGCACGGATCGTCGCGGCCGCACGCGCCGCGCACAACGATGGTGCGCAGCTGATGGTCGCGCCGGAACTCGCGCTGTCCGGCTATCCGCCGGAAGACCTGCTGCTGCGGCCCGCGTTCTATGCGGCGGCGGCCTCGGCACTCGACGCGCTTGCCGACGAATTGAAGACATTCGACGGGCTCGCGGTGCTGGTCGGCCATCCGCTGCGCGGCGCGGGCGAAGGCGCGCACGCGCCAGCCGTCGATGGTAATGCAAACCGCCCGATCGAGCGCGGCGTGCCGCCGACCGATACCTACAACGCGGTCTCGCTGATCGTCGGCGGCCAGATCGTCGGCACCTACCGCAAGCAGGATCTGCCCAACGCCGAGGTGTTCGACGAGAAGCGCTACTTCGCGACCGACGCCGAGCCGCTCGTGTTCGAGCTGAACGGCGTGAAATACGGCGTGATCATCTGCGAGGATGCATGGCACGCATCGGCCGCGCAGATCGCGAAGGCGGCCGGCGCGCAGGTGCTGCTGATCCCGAACGGCTCGCCGTACCACATGAACAAGGAAGCGGTGCGCTTCGACATCCTGCGCGCGCGGATTCGCGAAACCGGGCTGCCGATGGTGTACGTGAACCTCGTCGGCGGCCAGGACGAGCTCGTGTTCGACGGTGGCTCGTTCGTGCTCGACGCGCAGGGCGCGCTCGTCGCGAAGATGCCGCATTTCGACGAAGGGCACGCGATCGTCGAATTCGACGGCGCGCGGCCGCTGCCGGGCGCGATCGCGCCCGAGCTGCCGACGGACGCGCAGGTGTACCGCGCGCTCGTGACGGGCGTGCGCGACTACATCGGCAAGAACGGGTTTCCGGGCGTGCTGATCGGGCTGTCGGGCGGCGTCGATTCGGCGCTGGTGCTCGCCGTCGCCTGCGATGCGCTCGGGCCCGAGCGCGTGCGCGCGGTGATGATGCCGTCGCGCTTCACGGCCGACATCTCGACCACCGACGCGGCGGAGATGGCGCGACGCGTCGGCGTGCGCTACGACGAGATCGCGATCGCGCCGATGTTCGATGCCTTCCGCGCAGCGCTCGCGGGCGAGTTCGCGGGCCGCGCGGAAGACGCGACGGAGGAGAACATCCAGGCGCGCATCCGCGGCACGCTGCTGATGGCGCTGTCGAACAAGTTCGGCTCGATCGTGCTGACGACCGGCAACAAGAGCGAGATGGCGGTCGGCTACTGCACGCTGTACGGCGACATGGCCGGCGGGTTCGCGGTGATCAAGGACATCGCGAAGACGCTCGTGTACCGGCTTTGCCGCTATCGCAACGAGACGGCCGACTACGCGCTGCGCGACGTGATCCCCGAGCGGATCCTCACGCGCGCACCGTCGGCCGAGCTGCGCGAGAACCAGACCGACCAGGACAGCCTGCCGCCGTACGACGTGCTCGACGCGATCATGCGGATGTACATGGAAGAAGACCGGCCGCTCGCCGAGATCGTCGCGGCCGGTCATGCGCAGGCCGACGTCGAGCGCGTGACGCGGCTCATCAAGATCAACGAATACAAGCGCCGCCAGGCGCCGATCGGCATTCGCGTCACGCATCGCGCATTCGGGCGCGACTGGCGCTACCCGATCACGTCGCGTTTTACCGAACGTCTCGATTGAGCCGTGCTGGGCCGCATGCGGCTCGCAGGCTTACAATCGGGGTCGCGATTTTTCATCCAAACGAGCATTGGGGGACAACCACCATGAAACGCATCACTGCCATCATCAAGCCGTTCAAGCTGGACGAAGTCCGCGAAGCGCTCGCCGAAGTGGGTCTCACGGGCCTGACCGTGACGGAAGTGAAGGGCTTTGGCCGCCAGAAGGGCCATACCGAGCTGTACCGCGGCGCCGAATACGTCGTCGACTTCCTGCCGAAGATGAAGATCGAGGTGGTCGTCGCGGAAGCGCAGGTCGACCAGGTGATCGATGCGGTGATCGGTGCGGCGCGCACCGGCAAGATCGGCGACGGCAAGATCTTCGTGTCGGACGTCGAGCGCGTGATCCGCATCCGCACCGGCGAAGAGAACGAAGCGGCCGTCTGAGCGCCGCATTCGTCGACGGGCCCTAAGCCGGCCCGCCAATAAAAAACGGTGCGATACCCGGTTGGGTACCGCACCGATACGCGCCTCTCGCAGCAGCGTGGAAAGTGTTGTCGAATCGTTCTTTGACGGCGCCTGATCAGAACAGGTGCTGGATGCCGGCGTAGACGCCGGTCTGGCTGCCGCCCGGATGCGGGTTGCCCGTCGACACGGCGGTGCCTGCACCGTTCGCGTTCAGGCCGAAGTTGGCCGTCGAGCTGTTGCGCACCGTCGCGACCTGCAGGTCGAACAGCGTGCGCTTCGAGATGTTGTACGAGCCGCCGACCGTATAGATGTTCGCGTTGCCGCCGCCGTGGTTCGCATTCACGTGGTACACGGCCGCGATCAGTGCCGCTGCCGGCGTTGCCTGCCACGTCACGCCGCCCCAGACCTGCTGGGTGCCGGTGATGCCGTTGTTGACGGCCGGGCCGCCACTGCCGTCCGCGTGCGACGACTGATAAGCCGCTTGAAGCTTGAACTGGCCGAGGAACACGTTCAGGCCAGCGAAGTATTCACGCGAGTAGTTGAACACGTCCGAGAAGCGGCCGTTGCTGTCGCGCGTTTCGTCGTAGATGCCGCGCAACTGGAACAGCGAATTCGTATAGGTGACCTGTGCGCCGGCTGCGCGGCCCGGCTGGCCGGCCGTCGTGTTGCCGTTGAAGCTGGTCGAGTTCGAGAACGCGAACTGGCCGTAGAAGTCGAAGCCGTAGAACTGCGGCGACTGGTACGACACGTTGTTGCTGGTCTTGTTCCAGTTGCGGCCGCGCACGAGCGATGCCGACGACCAGCTCGACTGGCCCAGCGGATCGAAGTCCCACACGCCGTTTGCGATCGCGAGTTCGCGACCCAGCAGCAGCGTACCGTAGCGGTCGTTGGAGATGCCGACGGTCGCGAAACGATCCCAGATCGAGCCGCTGAAGCCGCCCGTCATCGTGTTGAACGCGCCTTCGAGGTGGAACAGGACCTTGTTGCCGCCGCCGATGTCTTCGCTGCCCTTCAAGCCCCACAGGCTGGTGCCCCAGTCGCCGCTCTCCGCGCGCACTTGGTGGCCGTTCTGCAGGCCGTTCAGGTACTCGAGGCCGGCATCCAGGCGACCATACAGCGTGACGCTGCTCTGCGCGTGCGCCGTAACCACCCCAGCAGCCATCAGCGCGGCCGCGACCAAAGCTTTCTTCATCATCTCCTCCATACCCTGTCAAAAAGTCAACCCAGACTGCACAAGATGCCCGGAGCGCGGGCGCCGGGCAAAAGCGGGATAACCAGGGAGACCTCGTGCAGGGCCGGTAAGCGCGGCACGCGGGCAAGCAGACGGAAAACCGTTGAGCGGTCCCGCGCAGCCGGGTCGGCCTGCGGGGTCTCCTTGTAGTGTCGTGAAGCTAAACTACATTTCACGAACTTCGTTTTGCTACTTTGGTTACTAATTTAGCAAAAATACAATTTTGTGGCGATGGAAATCGTTGTTTGACTAACACCTGTCGCCAAATTGCCATGCAACACGGTGCGCAACAGGTGCGCCAAGGGTTTGCAATTAACGGAAAACCCTTGTCCCGCAAGGGAGACACGACTTTCGCAAACAGGGGTCAAGGATTGCCACTATTGACGTTGCGGGGGGCGCGGGCGTAAGCGCCGGATACGAGGAATGGGTAAGTATTTCGTAATGAATGAGCCGCTGCCGGATGTCGCCGGCCAGTGCCCGTAGCGCGGGCCCTGCAACGCGCAACGCGGTGCGCCGGCGCGCTTCGGTCAGGCAGGCTCCGGCCTTGCGTCGAGCAACTGCGCGCGAATCCAGCGATGCGCATCGGTGCGCGCATGCTTCGCGTGCGAGTAGACCTTCACGGTGTAGCGCGGGATCTCGAACGGCGCGGGAAAGATGCGGATCGGCGCCGCGTGCCGCAGCGCCTGCGCGGCGCGGTTCGGCACCGTCATCAGCAACGCGGATTCCGCGATCACGAACGGCGCGGCCAGCACGGTCGGCAACTGCACGGCGACCTGCCGCGCGAGGCCGAGCTTGTCGAGCACATGGTCGACGACACCGCGCGACTCGTTCCACGGTGTGACGACCACGTGGCGTGCCGCCAGGTACTGGTCGAGCGTCAGCCGCCGGCGGATGTCGGGATGCGTGGTGCTCGCGATCACGACGTAGTCGTCGGAGAACCAGTCGAAGTCCTCGATGCCCGGCGCGTCGGCCGCGGATTCCTCGTGGTAGCCGAGCGCGAAATCGATGCGGCCGGTCGCGAGCTCGTCGACGGATATCTTCCGGTCGGAATGCACGACGCGGATCCGCAACTTGGGCGCGACGTGCTGGATGCGCGCGAGAAACGCCGGCAGCACGGCGAATGCGGTGTAGTCGGTCGCCGCGAACACGAACGTGCGGTCGCTTTGCGCGGGATCGAAGCGGCGCGCGCGGGCGAGGCCCTTCGACATCGCGTCGAGCGCGTCGCCGGCCCAGGTGGCGATGTCGTCGGCGCGTACGGTCGGCTGCATCTCGTTGCCGAGGCGCACGAACAGCGCATCGCCGATCGCGTCGCGCAGCCGCGCGAGCGCGTGGCTCAGCGCGGACGGGCTCAACGCGAGCTCGTGCGCGGCCGCGGCGACGGACCGGTGACGGTACAGCGCATCGAACACGAGCAGCAGGTTCAGGTCGAGACGGCGCAGATCGGGATGCATCATGTTCAGGTCCGGATGAAGAAACTGCACTTTCTGCAGGCGCTGCGTGACCGTAGCATGACGATCTGATTGGCGCCAGCGCGGTTGCGTGGCGCCGCTTCCCGTTTCAAGTCCGGGCCGGAGGAGGGCCCATACCGTGCAAATCGACATTCGTTCCGCCACCGTCGCCGACGTGCCGCAAATCCTGCGTTTCATTACCGAGCTGGCCATCTACGAGAAGGCGGAACACGAAGTGGTCGCGACGCCCGCGTCGCTCGAGCGCAGCCTGTTCGGCGACGGATCGCCGGCGCGCGCGCTGATGTGCGAGGTCGACGGCGAGCCGGCCGGCTTCGCCGTGTATTTCTTCTCGTATTCGACGTGGCTCGCCCGGCAGGGGCTGTATCTCGAGGATCTGTACGTGTCGCCGCGTTTTCGCGGCGCGGGCGCCGGGCTGCGGCTGCTGAAGTCGCTCGCGCGGATCGCGGTCGAGTCGGGCTGCGGGCGTTTCGAATGGAGCGTGCTCGACTGGAACGAGCCGGCGATCCGCTTCTACGAGCGCGTTGGCGCCGCGCCGCAGAGCGAATGGGTGCGTTACCGGCTCGCGGGCGACGAACTGCGCGCGTTCGCCGACAGCGCGCCGGTGAGCGCCGCGTAAACGCAAAACGGGCGCCGCGCGGCGAACCGCGGGCGCCCGCTCGTGCGGCGTACGTTACTTGAGGCTGCCCGACAGGAACCCGCGCAGGCGTTCGCTCTTCGGGTTGGCGAACACCTCGGACGGCACGCCTTCTTCCTCGACGCGGCCCTGGTGCAGGAACATCACGTGGTTCGACACGTTGCGGGCAAAGCCCATCTCGTGCGTGACGACGATCATCGTGCGGCCTTCCTCGGCGAGCTTCTGCATCACCTTCAGCACTTCGCCCACCAGCTCCGGGTCGAGTGCCGACGTCGGCTCGTCGAACAGCATCACGTCCGGGTGCATCGCGAGCGCGCGCGCAATGGCGACGCGCTGCTGCTGGCCGCCCGACAGGTGCGACGGATACTGCTTCTCGACGCGCGGCGCGAGGCCGACTTTCTCGAGATACTCGCGTGCACGATCTTCGGCTTCCTTCTTCGGGATGCCGAGCACGTTCACGGGCGCTTCCATCACGTTCTCGATCACGTTCATGTGCGACCAGAGATTGAAGTGCTGGAACACCATCGACAGCTTGGTGCGCACGCGCTGCAGCTGTTTCGTGTCGGCCGCGCGCAGCGCGCCCGTCTTGTCGAGCGCGGTGCGCACTTCCTCGCCGTCGACGAAGATGCGGCCCGCATTCGGCTGCTCGAGGAAGTTGATACAGCGCAGCATCGTGCTCTTGCCGGAGCCGGACGAGCCGATCACGCTGATCACGTCGCCCGAGTTCGCCCTCAGCGACACGCCCTTGAGCACCTCGTTGTCGCCGTACCGCTTGTGCAGATCGTCGACGAAAAGCTTCTGAGTCTGGGAATTCATATAGTCCTGCGAAAACTTACTTGCCTTGCGGGCGCAGATACGCGAGCCAGCGGCGCTCGGCCTGGCGGAACAGCCACACGAGCGTGAACGAGATCACGAGGTAGAGCAGGGCGGCGATGCCGAACGCATGGAACGACATGTAGGTCGCCGAGTTGACATCGCGGGCGATCTTCAGGATGTCCGGCACGGTCGCGGTGAACGCGACGGTGGTCGCGTGCAGCATCAGGATCACTTCGTTGCTGTACAGCGGCAGCGCGCGGCGCAGCGCCGACGGCAGGATCACGCGGCGGTACATCGTGAACGGCGACATCCCGTACGCGCGTGCGGCTTCGATCTCGCCGTACGACGTCGCCTTGATCGCGCCCGCGAAGATCTCGGTCGTGTACGCGCAGGTGTTCAGCGTGAACGCGAGCAGCGTGCAGTGCATCCCGTCGCGGAAGAACGCGTCGAGCATCGGCGTGCCCCGCACGGCCTGCAGGCTGTAGAGGCCCGTGTAGCAGAGCAGCAGCTGCACGTAGAGCGGCGTGCCGCGGAACACGTACGTATAGAGCCACACGGCGCCCGACAGCCACTTCTTCTTCGACACGCGCGCAACCGCGAGCGGCACCGACAGGCAGAAACCGAGGCCGATCGACACGACCAGCAGCCACAGCGTGATCGCGACGCCGGTGATGCGGTAGCCGTCGGTGTAGAGGTAGTTGCGCCAGTATTCTTGGATGAGGTCGATCATAGGTCAGCCTTGCGGACGCCGGTCGAGTAGCGCTTTTCGAGCCACATCAGCACGAAGTTCGAGATCGTCGTGATCGCGAGGTAGACGGCACCCGCGATCAGCGTGAAGAAGAAGAACCGCAGCGTGCCCTTGCCGGCGTCCTGCGATGCCTTCACGACGTCGGCGAGGCCGATGATCGACACGAGCGCGGTCGACTTCACGAGCACCTGCCAGTTGTTGCCGATGCCCGGCAGCGCGAAGCGCATCATCTGCGGGAACATGACTCGCGAGAACACCTGCCAGCTCGTCATCCCGTACGCGCTGCCGGCCTCGAGCTGGCCGCGCGGCACCGACAGGAACGCGCCGCGGAACGTCTCGGTGAAGTACGCGCCGTAGATGAAGCCGAGCACGAGCACGCCGGCGAGGAACGGGTCGATGTCGATCTGGTCCCAGCCGAGCGCGTCGGTCGCCATGTTCAGCCAGATCTGCAGGCTGTAGAACAGCAGCAGCATCAGCACGAGGTCGGGCACGCCGCGGATCAGCGTCGTGTAGACGGTGCCGACGCCGTTCGTGAAGCGGTTGCGCGACAGCTTGGCGCCCGCGCCGAGCAGGCCCAGCAGGAACGACAGCGCAAGCGAAAGCACCGCCAGTTTGACGGTTTGCCAGGTGCCAGCGAGGATCAGCGGGCCGTAACCTTGTAGAAACATATGTGGTCCCTGGTGTGGTCCCTTAGGGCGCACGCGGTGCGCCGCGAAAGACGCGTCCGCCAAGCTGCGCGGAACGCCCCGTACGTATCATGACCGTCCGCCCCGGCATCGGTGCCGGGCCCGCCCGTCGCGCGAGCGGCGGGCAAGGGGGCGGGCGGCGCGTGGTTGACTGCCTGTACTGCCCGGACACGGGGCCGCCCCCGCATCCGTTGCTTCTTCTGTTTGGCGCTCAGCGGGCCGAAGCCGAATAGACGCTGAACGCGAAGTACTTGTGCGACAGCCGGTCGTACGTGCCGTCCTTGTGCATGTCGGCCAGCGCCTGGTTGATCTTGAGCTTCAGGTCGGTATCTTCCTTGCGCAGGCCGATCGCGGTGCCGTCGCCGATCGTCTTCGGATCCTTCACTTCCGGCCCGGCGAACGCGAAGCCCTTGCCGCGCGGCGTGCGCAGGAAGCCGTAGTCGGCCTGCAGCTCGTCCTGCAGCGTCGCGTCGAGGCGGCCCGAGCCGAGATCGGTGTAGACCTGGTCCTGGTTCTGGTAAGGAATGATCGTCACGCCCTGCGGCTCCCAGTACGCCTTCGCGTAGGTTTCCTGCGTCGAGCCCTGCTCGACGCCCACGCGCTTGCCCTTCAGCGACGCGACGGTGGGCAGCAGCGGCGAGCCGGTCTTCGCGATCATCCGCGCCGGCGCGTCGTATACCTTGTCGGAGAAGTCGATCTGTTCGCGGCGCTTGTCCGTGACGGTCAGCGACGACACGATGACGTCGTACTTCTTCGCCTTCAGCGCCGGGATGATCCCGTCGAGATCCTGCGCCACCCACACGCATTTCACGTTGATGCGCTTGCAGACTTCCTTGGTGAGATCGACGTCGAAACCGACGATCTCGCCGCTCGGCGCGGTCGACTCGAACGGCGGGTAGCTGGCGTCGACGCCGATCCGCACGGTCTTCCACTCCTTCGCGAAGGCGCTGCCCGCCATGAGGGCGAGGGCGGCGCACAGGGCGGCCTTCTTCATTTCCATCCTTCTGTTGCTGACTTTCCGGGAGCGCTCGCGGCCGGTCGGACCAGGCGCCGCGGCGTATTCTAGACGGCCAAAATTCGCCGATCGGCGCGCTGGCGATGGCGGCCGCCGGAACGGCGAACGCCAAAAGGGCGGTATTTTACCCGAACGCGATACCCGGAAACCGGCAATCCGGGCCGACCGATCGATTCTTCGACGCATTGATCCGGCTGTTGCGATAATCGTCGTATTCGCAATGGGCATTGCATTGATTGCATCCGCGGGTGCAACGATGCGGTGCGCAGGCGGCGGATTGTGGTTCGATTGGCTCACTCATACAGTGACGGCATGCCAGAGCCACGCATCTCACGGAGTGCCCGTCCCATGTTCCAGATCCGCCGTGCCGCCGATCGCGACCAGCGCAGCCATGGCTGGTACGAATTCCTTCACAGCTTTCCTGGTATGTCCGGCCGGGGCGGGTCGCCGGCCTTCGGCGCGCTGCGCGAACTGAACGAGGAGTGCATTGCGCCGACCCGCGGCTGCGGGATGCGGCCGTACCGCGATGTGGAAATCGTCACCTACGTGCTCGATGGTGCGCTCGCGCATCGCGACAGCCTCGGCAACGGGGCGATTGTCCGCGCGGGCGGCGTGCAGCGCATGAGTGCCGGCACCGGCATCATGCTGAGCGAAACCAATGCGTCGTGTGACCGGCCGCTGCGCCTGCTGCGGATCTGGCTCGCGCCGGCCGGTGCGGGCGGCCGGCCCGGCTACGTGCAGACGCGCTTCGCCGACGATGAGAAACGGGGGCGGCTGCGGCTCGTCGCGGCGCCGGACGGTGGCGACGGCGCGCTGTCGATGGGGGCGGACGCACGCATCTTCGCGGGGCTGATCGACGGCGACGAGGCGGTGGCGTTCGACGTGCCGGCCGGGCGTCGCACCTACGTGCACGTGGTGCGCGGCGACGTCGAGGTGAACGGTCGCGCGCTGGGCGCGGGCGACGGCGCGCGGATCGGCGGCGTGGACGCGGTGGCGTTCGCGCGCGGCCGGGCGGCCGAGGTGCTGCTGTTCGACGTCGCCTGAAACGCAAAAAGGGGCGCAGGCCGGTGCCCGCGTCCCCTTCGATGCCGCTCCGGGGAGCGGCTAGCCGGCTTACTGCGCCGGTGCCGACGCGGCCTTGGCCGCGCGATGCTGCTCCCAACGCTCCTTCATCTTCTCGTGGCGCTGCTCCATCTTCGCGAACTGCTGCTTGAGCGCCGTGCTGACCGTGGTCTTCTGCTGGTCGTTCAGCCCGTTGTAGAACGTGAGCCACGCGGCGGACGTCTGCTCGCGCAGTTGCGCGTTCTGCGCCTCGGCCTGCTGGCGTGCCGAGTGCATCGCGCTCAGGTCGAGGATCGGCTGGTTCTGCTGCGCCTTGAACTGCTCGCGCATCTGCGCGTGGCTCTTGCGCATCGCATCATGGTTCTGCTTCATCGTGTTGACGGCCGCCTGCCATTGCTGTTCCTGCGACGCGTTGAGCTTCAGCTGGTCGTGCAGTTTCATGATCACGCCGAACGGGCCGCCGTCGTGCCCGCCGTGCATCTGGTGCATGCCGGGGCCGCCCGGCGGCGGCATGTCGTTGGGCTGCGCGGCCTGCGCGGTGCCGAATGCGAGAGCGAGCACGGTGGCGGCCGCGATGGCCACGCGGGAAGTCTTCTTATACATTTCAGAAACTCCTTGTATCCAAAGGGTCCGGCGATGCGGTACCGGGAAAGCCGTGTACCGCATCCGGTAAGACGCAGGTTAGCGACGCGGGCTCCGGCCGGTGTTACGTGGGGCAGTGGCCCGGTTACCGCGCATTACAGTTCCCTTGCGCGGTAACCCGCAGTAACCCTTTCATCCCTTTGTTTCGTTCTTTGACTCCGCCCTCGCGCGGTAAACTTCGAGCCATGACTACCCAGATCCTCATCGTCGACGACGACCAAGAACTCCGAGACCTGCTGCGCGACTATCTCGTGCGCCAGGGGATGGAAGTGTCCGTGCTGCACGACGCGGCGACGCTCGAGAAGCGCCTCGAGCGCGAGCGGCCCGACCTGATCGTGCTGGACCTGATGATGCCGGGCGTCGATGGCCTGACCGCGCTGCGCCAGCTGCGCGCGGCCGGCGACGACATCCCCGTGATCATGCTGACCGCGCGTGCGGACGACGTCGACCGCATCGTCGGGCTCGAGCTCGGCGCGGACGACTACCTCGGCAAGCCGTTCAACCCGCGCGAGCTGCTCGCGCGCGTGCAGGCCGTGCTGCGCCGCCGCCGTGCGACGCCGTCGGCGGCGGCACCCGAACAGCGCGAGCCGTTCGCGTTCGGCCGCTTCGTGCTCGACTTCCAGGCGCGCACGCTGTCGGTCGACGGCAAGCCGGCCACGCTGTCGAGCAGCGAATTCGCGCTGCTGAAGATCTTCGTGAACCATGCGCTGCGCACGCTCACGCGCGAGCGGCTGCTCGAGCTGCTGCACGGGCCCGAGTACGACGGTACCGACCGCGGCATCGACGTTCAGGTGTGGCGCCTGCGCCGCATCCTCGAAACGGATCCGTCGACGCCGCGCTTCATCCAGACGGTTCGCGGGCGCGGCTACGTGTTCGTGCCCGACGGCGAGGCCCATGCGCAAACCCATTGATTCGCTGTTCGGGCGGCTCGCGCTGCTCGTCGTCGGTGTCCTGCTCCTGTCGCACTTCGCGTGGTTCTTCGCGATACGGCTCGAGCGCAACCAGATGCAGACGCGCTACGCGGTCGAAGAGGCCGCGTTCCTGGTCGACGCGGTGCGCCAGCACGTCGAGCGCACGCCTGACCAGCCGCTGCCGTCGCGCGTGCGGCTCGTGGCGCCTGACAGCGCCGACGTGCCGAACAGCGACCCGTCGAACCTGCCGGCCCCGCTCAAGCGGTTCCGCGACGACGTGAGCGAGCGGATGCCGCCCGGCACGCGCGTCGAGATCGGCGCGCCCGGCCATCCGCCGGTGCTGTGGGTGAAGGAGCCGAGCGACCGCAACTGGATCGTGGTGCCGGTGCAGCCGCTGCGGCCGCCGCGTTCGCTCGACCGGATGCTGCTGTGGCTCGGCACGATCTTCTCGGCCGGCGTGATCGCCGCGCTGTTTGCAGCCTGGCAACTGCAGCAGCCGCTGCGTTCGCTGGCACGCGCGGTCGCGCGCTTCGGCCGCGGCCAGCCGGTACCGCCGCTGCGCGAGCGCGGCCCGCGCGAGCTGCGCCAGCTCACGCATGGCTTCAACCAGATGGTGGAACAGGTGTCGCAGGCCGAGAGCGACCGGGCGGTGATGCTGGCGGGCGTGGCGCACGACCTGCGCACGCCGCTTGCGCGGATGCGGCTGCGGGCGGAAATGATGGACGACGTCCGGTTGCGCGACGGCGTCGTGCGCGACGTCGATTCGATGTCGCACATCGTCGATCAATTCCTGGTGTTTGCACACGGAGGGTCCGATCGCAGCGAGCCGGTGCCGGTCGATCAGGCGTGCGAGCGGATCGCACGCAGCTATCGCGCGGTCGCGCCGAACGCACCGGCGGTCCAGACCCGGCTCGACGCCGATCCGGGCTTCCGGCTGCCGACGGCGACGCTCGACCGGATCCTGTCGAACCTGCTGGACAACGCGCATGCGTACGGTGCGCCGCCCGTGCTCGTCGAGACGGCGCGCACGCCGGCCGGCTACGTGCTGTCGGTCAGCGACAGCGGCGGCGGGATTGCACCCCGCGACCTCGCGGCGGCCACGCGGCCGTTCGTGCGGCTCGATCCCGCGCGCGGCGGCAACGGCCACAGCGGGCTCGGGCTCGCGATCGTCGAGCGGCTCGTCCTCAGGCTGGGCGGGGCGTGCGACATCGGCAACCGCCCGGAAGGCGGCCTGCGCGTCGCGATGACGTTCCCGTTCGAGGTCGTGCCGAAGGACGAACCCCACGCACAGGCCGCATGAGCGGCTGCGGCGCCGGCCTGGCCAGGCTGGCGCCGCGCGGCATCATTCGCCGAACAGCGTGCCGAGCGTCTCGGCCGCGTTGCTGTCGATGGTGTTGTAGGTCACGCTGGTGGCCTCGAAGATGTAGACGGTCGTATACCGGCCGAGGCGCTCCAGGATTTCCTCCTGCAGCGATTCCGGCACGACGTTCATGTTCAGGTACCATGCCGTCGACGACAGCCGCGTCTGGAACGACCCGTACTCCTGCATCAGTTCGTAGAACGCGTCGGCATCCTGATCGCGGCAGACGATCACCAAGTTTCCTGCCATTCCCTTTCCTCCCGCTCGTCGATCGATCCCCAGGGCCTGTTGACATCGGGAACGCACATGCGTTGCCGTCGGACCGTCTGCAACAGGCCCCGAGGGCCAGCCCTGATCATACCCGGTTAGTCGTATCCGGCTGGTGACGCCCGACATGGTTTGTGCGAGCGTGCGGCTGGCGGGTTCCCGGGCGGGCCGGATCACGGCATAATTCGGGCCTGCATGCCGGCGGAAGGACGGCGGCCGGGCTGCTCGCCCCGCGCACCCCCGTCCGCCTGCGCGCCAGGCACGATCGGTGCGCCGCCTGCGCCGTTCCCGGACGGTTGTACCTGAAATACAGGTTGGTGTAGTGTCGTGCCGTCGCGGGCCGGCTCGTCCGGGGCGCGGCAGCGCATGCGCGCACGGCGCATCGCGCTCGCGCGCGATCGTCTCAATCGAATTACCGCACCCGTGCGCTTTGCCATGAATCAACATCGACTGCCGGCTTCGTTCGGCCTTACCGGGGAGGGCGCCTGATGGACGTCGGATTCTTCAATCCGAACCGGACCGCCAACGCGTCCGCGTGGCGCGTCCTGCCGAACCGGTGGGATTTCATCGCGTTTCCGCTGATCATCTGCCTGATCGCGATGGCGGTCGTCGGTTTCCACGAAACGATGGCGCCGATCGGCACCCTGCAGACGCAGAAGATCTCGCTCGACCCGTCGAACCTGCCCGAATACGCGTTGCGCACCACGCTGCGGATGCTTGCCGCGATGGTCGCGTCGCTGGCGTTCACGCTGATCTACGGCACGCTCGCGGCGAAAAGCCGGCGAGCCGGCATGGTGCTGATCCCGATCCTCGACATCCTGCAGTCGGTGCCGGTGCTCGGCTTCATCTCGTTTACGGTCACGTTCTTCCTCGCGCTGTTTCCGAGCCGCGTGCTCGGCGCCGAGCTCGCGGCGATCTTCGCGATCTTCACGAGCCAGGCATGGAACATGACGTTCAGCTTCTACCAGTCGCTGCGCACGGTGCCGCGCGACCTCGACGAGGTGTCGCGCGGTTTCCACCTGACCTCGTGGCAGCGCTTCTGGAAGCTCGAGGTGCCGTTCTCGATGCCGGGCCTGATCTGGAACATGATGATGTCGATGTCGGGCGGCTGGTTCTTCGTCGTCGCGTCGGAGGCCATCACCGTCGGCAACCAGACCATCACGCTGCCGGGCATCGGCGCGTATCTCGCGCAGGCGATCTCGGACAAGAACCTCGGTGCGATCGGCTGGGTGATCCTCACGATGACGGTCGTGATCCTCGCGTACGACCAGTTCCTGTTCCGCCCGCTCATCGCGTGGGCCGACAAGTTCCGGATGGAAAACACCGCGTCGGGCGATGCGCCGCAATCGTGGCTGCTCGACCTCGTGCGCCGCACGCGCCTGATCCATCAGCTGCTCGTGCCGGCCGGCTGGTTCTTCGCGAAGGCCGCGCGGATTCCGCTGCGCCTGCCGCTGTCGGGCGCGATGCGCTTCACGCTGCCGAAAGTCGAGAAGAAGGCGTCGCGTACGGTCGATATCGCGTGGGCGGCGCTCCTGCTGGTCGGCACGGCCTATATCGTGTGGCGTGTCGTCAGCTTCGTGTCGACCGGCGTGACGATGGCCGAGGTCGGCCATGTGGTCATGCTCGGGCTCATCACGCTGCTGCGCGTGGTCGTGCTGATCGCGATCGCGTCGGTGATCTGGGTGCCGATCGGCGTGTGGATCGGGCTGCGCCCGCGGCTCGCCGAGAAGCTGCAGCCGCTCGCGCAGTTCCTCGCCGCGTTCCCGGCGAACCTGCTGTTCCCGGCGTTCGTGATCGTGATCGCGCGCTTCCACCTGAACCCCGACATCTGGCTGTCGCCGCTGATCGTGCTCGGCACGCAGTGGTATATCCTCTTCAACGTGATCGCCGGCGCGACGTCCTACCCGAACGACTATCGCGAAGCGGCGACGAACTTCCGCATCCGCGGCTGGCAGTGGTGGCGGCAGGCGATCCTGCCCGGCATCTTCCCGTACTACGTGACCGGTGCGATCACCGCCTCGGGCGGCGCGTGGAACGCGAGCATCGTGTCGGAAGCCGTGCAGTGGGGCAATACCAAGATCGAGGCGCACGGCCTCGGTGCCTATATCGCGCAGACCACCGCCGCCGGCGATTTTCCGAAGATCATCCTGGGCATCGCCGTGATGTCCCTGTTCGTCACCCTGTTCAACCGCCTGTTGTGGCGTCCGCTGTATGCCTTCGCCGGAGCGAAGCTGCGGCTCGACTGAGACCGATTGAGAGCGAAACGCGATGCACAATCCGAATGCTGTAAACGCCCCCGTCCAGACGAACCAGCCGCCGCGCCTCGGTGAGGAAATCCTGCGCGTCGATCACGTCTGTCGCGGCTTCAACAAGACGCAGGGCGAACTGCTCGTACTCGACGATGCGAACCTGTCGCTGCGCGAAGGCGAGATCGTCGGCCTGCTCGGCCGTTCCGGGTCGGGCAAGTCGACGCTGCTGCGCATCATCGCCGGGCTGATCGAGCCGACCGGCGGTGAAGTGA
>NZ_JAAGPP010000011.1:0-100725 GCF_017104975.1 Burkholderia sp. Ac-20344 | reverse complement strand
CCGTTCAGGACCAGCTCTTCGACACTGCGTGATCTGAAGCCCATGAGAAACAAATCCTGAACCCCTGAAAACACGACATTTCTATTTAGCTGGCGCCACGACATCTTGAAATGGCTACGACATGGGTTGTGGTAGCTTTTTAGAAATGTCGTGTTCTAGCCATTTAGAAATGTCGCGTTTGGACCTCGGTAAGCTTGCCGGCATCGATACGTTCTGTGCAAACAGCAGCTCGGCCAAGGGACGCGTCGAGCGAGCCCATCTGACGCTGCAGGACCGATGGGTCAAGGAGATGCGATTGCGCGAGATCAACACAGTGGCCGATGCCAACGCTTACGCGTTCCTGTCCTTCTAGATTCGACGCTACGCGACGAACCGGATCGCGCTGTTCTCGATGGCAGCCTGGTTGCCGTATTGCCAAGTGATGTTGCGGTGTTCATGTCCGATCGGCAAACCCGAGTAGATCGGCAGGCCGAAGCCGCCCAGCACGTCGACAAGCATCTGCTCGAGCGTGAAATCCGCGCCGTCCGGGATCGGGCAGCGCGTGAATTGCCCGAGCACGAACGCGCGGGCCCCGTCGAACGCGCCGCTCAGACGCAGTTGCGTCAGGCTGCGGTCGAGCCGGTAGCCGAATTCCGTCACGTCCTCCAGCAGTACGATCGCGTCGCGTGAGCGAAGCGACCAGCGTGTACCCGCGACGCTCGCGAGCACCGTCACGTTGCCGCCGCACAGACGTCCCCGCACCGCACCAGGGGCGCCGGACAAATGCCGCAGGCTCAGCGGGGCGCGTTTGCCACCGGTCAGCACGGCGCGCATGTCGGCACGCGTCGCGTCGTCGACCTGGGTCGCCAGGCTGTGGAATGTCGGACCATGCAACAAGCGCACGCCGGGCCGGTCTGCAAGCGCGCAGAATAGCGACGTCGCGTCGGAAAAACCGACGATCGTCTTCGGCGTCGCGATCTCGTCGGGCAGGTGCTCGAGCAGATGCGCGCAACCGAATCCCCCTCGCGCGAGCCAGACGATATCGATTGACGGATCCGTCAAGGCGCGCCGCAGATCGTCCGCGCGCTCCTCGGCGGTACCGGCGAAATAGCGGTACCGGCTGCCGAGATGTGCGCTCGTCGTGACCTTGAAGCCCCAGCTTTCGACGAGCGCGATGCCGCGCTCGATTCCTTGCGGATCGGGCACACCTGCGGGCGCGACGACGCCCACTGTCTTGCGTCTTGATTCCATTGAACGGATACCGTGAGGATCAGAACCCGCTGAATATACCTGATACCCGTCGCGAGCCGCTCCCACCTGCGAGGCATCGCATCAATGCGGGTTCACTGCAATATCAAGTTCGCGCCGCCACGAGCCATACTCCTATCCTCGGGCAGCATCGATACCGAAGGAATGCCATGCCGACCTACCAATACCGTTGCGAGAAGTGCGGCAAAACGTTCGAGAGCGTCGAGCATCTCGCCGAACATGCATCGGCTCATCCGCCTTGCCCTCATTGCGGAAGCAAACAGGCTCAACACGTACCGACGCCATTTGTCGCGAAAACGTCAAGAAAGAGCTGATCCAGCCTGTCGACTCCATTTTCCCGTTCGCCAGGTGCTAACGCCGAAATCGCCTACGAGGCAGCGCGTCGGGTTCAACGAAGATATTGAGGGGTTTGCATCGGCGATGCCAGGTGGCTGACCAAAAATCCGGATTGTCCGTGCCAGCCCCGTCGTGATACAAGGCGGCCGCTGTCTGCCACAGGCCAGTCGCATCATTTACAACCCGGATGACGGCGGCGAAGACCTGTTTGCGCACTTCTCCGAGGTTCAGGGAAGTGGCTTCAAATCGCTTCAGGAGGGCCAGAAGGTCAGCTTCGAGGTCAAGCAAGGCCCCAAGGGGAAGCAGGCCGCCAGCATCAAGCCGCTGTAAGTTTTCCCCGCAGCGAACACGCCCGGCCAGGCAACGATCAGGCCGACGCGTGGTCGCTGCAAGTCTGGAGCCGGGCGTCGAAGGGATACCACGCCCGGCTTGCCTCAGCGCTCGAGAAAGGGCCTGAGCTTGTCCGCACGGCTGGGATGCATCAGCTTGCGCATCGCCTTGCTCTCGATCTGACGGATCCGCTCGCGGGTCACGTCGAACTGCCTGCCGACCTCTTCTAGCGTGTGATCGGAGTTGGTGTCGAGCCCGAATCGCATCCGCAGAACCTTGGCCTCGCGCGGCGACAACCCGTTGAGCGCCTCGTCGATCGCCGCGCGCATGTTCGCGTGAATCGCCGCCTCGGCCGGTGAACTCGCCGACGCATCCTCGATCATGTCGCCGAGCGTCGCATCGCCATCGTCACCCACCGGGCTTTCGAGCGAGACAGGTTGCTTGGCGATCTTGAGGATACTGAGCACTTTCTCCTCGGACATCTCCATGCGCTTTGCCAGCACGGCGGGATGCGCCTCCTGCCCTGTCTGTTGCAAGATTTCGCGCGATATCCGGTTCAGCTTGTTGATCGTCTCGATCATGTGGACCGGCACGCGAATGGTCCGCGCCTGATCGGCGAGCGCACGCGTGACAGCCTGCCGGACCCACCAGGTCGCGTAGGTCGAGAACTTCCAGCCGCGCCGGTATTCGAACTTGTCCACGGCCTTCATCAGGCCGATGTTGCCCTCCTGGATCAAATCCAGGAACTGCATGCCGCGGTTCACGTATTTCTTGGCGATTGAGATGACAAGACGAAGGTTCGCCTCGATCATCTCGCGCTTGGCCTGCCGCATTTTCAGTTCCGCGGCACTCATCTGGCGGTTGATCTGCTTGAGCTGCTGGAGCGGCAACGAAACCTGGGACTCGATGTCGACGAGTTTCTGCTGCGCCGCCTGAATCGCCGGCTGATGTCGCTCGAGCGCCGCGCCAAACTGCTGCGAGGTCGCCGCCGCGCGGGTCGTCCATTCAAGATCGGTCTCGTGGCCCGGGAACGACTCGACAAACGCGTCGCGCGGCATGCCGCAACGGTCGACAGCAATCGACAGGATACTGCGCTCGATCGCGCGAACCTCAGTCACTTGCCCATGCACGATGGCGCACAGGCGGTCGATGGTCTTGGCGGTAAAGCGGATCGGCGCGAGTTCACGCTGGATCGCCGTGCGCACTTGCGCAGCGGCTGCGGAACGGGCATCGCCAGCGACAGGCACATCCGGCAACTGCTCGAACAGCGCACGCACGCGCGCGAAAATCACGAGACTGTCGTTCGTGAGTTCTTCGAGGCGTGCCGCGTTCACCTTCTCCGAATCCCCGTCGTCCGTTTCGACGTCGTCTTCGTCCGCATCATCGTCGGCGGCGAGTGCTTCCGCCTCCTCTTCCTGGGACTCCGGCGTCATTTCGCTTTCATCGGCGTCGACACTGATGCCATCGACCAGTTCGTCGATGCGGAGTTCGCCGGCAACGATGCGGTCGACATCGGCAAGAATCGTGGACACGATCGACGGACACGCGGCAATCGCTTGAATCATGTCCTGCAGACCATCTTCGATCCGTTTCGCGACCTCGATTTCACCGGCGCGGGTCAGCAGTTCGCTGGCCCCCATCTCACGCATGTACATCCGAACCGGATCCGTGGTGCGGCCGAATTCGGAATCGACGGTCGATAAGGCAGCTTCCGCCTCCTCGTCCGCCTGATCGTCGGATGCCACGGCCGGCGCAGCGTCGGTCAACAGGAGCGCTTCGGCGTCCGGCGCTTGTTCGTACACGGCCACGCCCATGTCGCTGAACGTGCTGACGATGGTGTCCATCGCCGCCGTTTGGGCAAAGTTGTCGGGCAGGTGATCGTTGATGTCCGCGTGGGTGAGATAGCCGCGCTCGCGACCGAGCGCGATCAACGCGCGCATCTGGTGCTGGCGCTCCTCATTCTGGCGTGCCAGTGACGCGGTGTCCGTCGGTGTCAGGACCTGGGCCTTTCCCTTCGACACACGGCGGCCGGCTTTTGCCGTGGCTGTGATTTCAGGGGATGTGGAATCGTTCCGATCAGGAATTGCCAATACATGCTCCTCAACAGATGAGCCGACGATCGTCGCGAGCATGACGCCGGAATGGGTTGCCTGCCGGGATGCGAACGGAATCGTGTACGCACGGATTGTCGAGGGCGGGACGCCTCGCGCGAAATCCGCATGCGCAGCTTGTGGGGGGCGTGAATGATACCGGAAAGTATTGTGCGACGCAACACCGGCCCCTTGGATTTCCATCCCGTTACGCAATGCTGGCGCATGACCTCGGCGTGAGTGAGTGAGCGCACGATCATCCGCCGGTTCCAGGCGGCGCTGAATCAGCCGCCATTGCGGTATTTGCAGAGCCTGCGCATCGAAGCCGCGCGCGGTTTGCTGGAGGCCGGCGATCTCGGCCTCGAGCGGATTACGGCCCAGGTGGGATACAGCGATACGAGCTCATTCTGCCGACTGCTCAAGGACAAGGTCGGGATTCGTCCGGGCGCATATCGCGATCGCTTTCGCCCTACGGGGGAGTCTCAACAATGACCGATTGATTGCGGCAGCCGGCCCGTCGGCCAGGCACCCGCCTCCCCATCTCCGCCCTCGTTCCGGCCTCGCAATTCGTCTGTAGAATCAGCGTGTTCGCCGCCCACGGCGGTAAATGATGACCGGGCCCGCGAGGCCCGATAGGATCGAGCGACACCCACACCAACAACCGGAGGGCATCATGACGATTCACGAAGTCTTTCCCTATTTGCGTGCCAGGCGCGCGAGCGACGCCATCGCGTTCTATGCGAAGGCGTTCGGCGCGCAGGAGAAATTCCGCCTCGTCGAACCGTCGGGGCGCATCGGCCACGCGGAGCTGCAGCTCGGGCCGTGCACGCTGATGATCTCCGACGAGTTCCCCGAATACGATCTCCTTGCCCTCGACCCGGATGGCAAGGCGCCGATGCTGCTTCACCTGCACGTCGACGACGCCGACGCGACGATCGCCGCCGCGCTCGCGGCCGGCGCGCAACTGACGCGCGCGATCCAGGACGAGTTCTACGGCGAGCGTTCCGGCCGGATTCGCGACCCGTTCGGTTACGACTGGCTGATCGGGCATACGATCGAAGCGGTCGCCCCCGATGAAATGCAACGTCGCTATACGGCACTGCTGTCCGGCGACCAGCAGCCAACCTGAACGGCGCGCCGTGCGCGCCGGTCGATCATCCCGACATTCGCGATGCACTATCACCCCGACGACCTTCACCGGCTTTACCTGGGCGTGCCCACGCTGCTGCTGAACCGCCCGGCGCCGGCCGAACGGTTTCTCGCCGCCGCCGTCGAAACCGGCGCCGAACTCGGGCATGTGCTGCGCGACTACCCGCGGGTCCGCTACCAGCCGCTCGACTTCCACTACCTGTGCCAGCAAAGCCTGTCCGTGCTGGACGACGCGCTGCTGGCCGACCTCACGCGCGACATGCGCCATGGATGGCGCGGCGCGCAGTGGGCCGCGCTGTTGATCGCGCTATCGGGCGACGCGCGCCATCTGCCGCACCTCGACGAAGTCAGGCGCCACCGCGGTGTCGCGTGGACGGCCGCGCTTGCCGACGCCGCCGTCCGCCCGGAAGCGTCGTCCGCCGGTTTTCGCTGCTGCCGGCTGATCGTCGACCTCCGGAATCAGCTCGCATCGCTGCCGCGCGTCGCCGTGCGCTTGCGGAAGCCAGCGCCGCCCGAAATCGTCGCGGCCACCGCAGCGGCCGTCCGGGCCGCGTATCGCCGCGGCGATGTCGCGACGGCGCGGGCGATCGCCCGCAACTAGCCGCGTGGCGACCGTCCGATCGTTTTCTTCACGGCTTACTCGACGTTGTCCGACACATCCGTCATGCGGATCATGTGCGGCCTCACGCCGTCGTCCACCGCCACCGCCTCCTTCGGATGGATCAGCGCCTCGAGCCGCGCCTTCGTCGCGATGAACTCGGGCGTATTGACCTGCGCATAGTCCCGCGGTCGTGGCACGGGCACCTCGATCAGTTCCTGCACCCCGCCCGGATTCGCCTTCAGCACGAGAATCCGATCCGCCAGGAAGATCGCCTCGTCGAGATCGTGCGTGATGAACAGGATCGTCACGTCGATGTTGCGCCAGATGTCGAGCAGATGCGTCTGCATCCGCGCCCGCGTCTGCGCGTCGAGCGCGCCGAACGGCTCGTCCATCAGCAGGATGCGCGGACGGTTCGCGAGCGCGCGGGCGATCGCCACGCGCTGCTTCATCCCGCCCGACAACTGGTGCGGATACACGTCCGCGAAACGCGTCAGCCCGACGAGATCGAGCCACTGCAGCGCTTCGCGCTCGGCTTCGCCGCTGCTGCTGCCGTTCATCCGGAGGCCGAACATCACGTTCTTCTTCACGGTGAGCCACGGAAACAGCGTATAGCCCTGGAACACCATCCCGCGATCGGCGCCCGGCCCGTGCACGGGCTTGCCGTCGAGCAGCACCTCGCCGCTCGTCTGCGCGTCGAGCCCCGCCAGGATGCGGATCAGCGTCGACTTGCCGCAGCCGGACGGGCCGATCACGCACACGAATTCGCGCCGGTAGGTGCGGAAACTGATGTCGTCGAGTGCAACGCACTCGCCCTGCGGCGACGGGAAGCGCTTGCCGACATGACGCACGTCGAGTATCACGTCGCGGGTTTTGAGTCGCGCGAAGCGCTCGCGCACGGCGTCGGACTGCATCAGGTAATCGGGAACGGCTTGCGGGTTCTGCATGATGGCCTCTGCGGAAATCGGTCGATGAGTGGGCGTCAACGGGCGTCACGCTTTCAGCGTGCGGTCCCACGGAAACAGCCTGCGGCCGAGCAGCCCGAGCACGATGTCGGTGCCGAGGCCGATGATCCCGATCATCAGGATCGCCGCATACACGTTGTCGAAATGCTGGTAGCGCGCCTGCTGGCTGATGTACCACGTGATGCCCGAGCTCGTGCCGACGAGTTCGGCGACGATCAGGTAGGTCCACGCCCAGCCGAGCAGGATCCGCTGGTCGCGATACAGGTCCGGCAGCACGCCGGGGATCACGACGTGCGTGAGCAGCTTCAGCTTCTTCGTGCCGAGTGTCATCGCGGCCTCGAACAGCCCGTATTCGAGCTTGCGCGTCGTGTTCGCGATGATCAGTACCTGCTGGAAGAGCGTCCCGATCACGATGATCGCGACCTTCGGCGCGTCGTAGATGCCGAGGATCGCGACCATCAGCGCGCCGAACGCCGGTGCGGGCAGGTAGCGGAAGAACTCGAGGAACGGCTCCTGCAGCCGCGCGAGCACACTGAAGGTGCCGCAGACGATGCCGAGCGGCACGCCGATCGCGGACGAGATCACGAAGCCCCAGAAAATGATCCGGATGCTGTGCCACAGGCTCTCGTGCAGCCAGACACCGTCGCGGGATGCCGGCGGTGTCGTGAACGCCGTGTAGAACGCGCGCAGCACCTCGTGCGGCGCGGGCAGGTAGACCGGGTTCGCACGCACGCCTTCGGGCACGGCCGCGTGCGTCGCACGCGCATGCGCGAGTTCGTCGTCGAAGACGTCGCGGTCGATCTGCATGCCGGTCTGGAAGTAGTCGACGCTTCCCGGATTCGTGATGCGCATTTGCGGATGCCAGATGAACGGCACATAGCTGATCAGGCACCAGACGGCGAACGGCAGCAGGAAGGACGCCACGCCGAGCGTCCATTTGCCGCGTGTCGTCAGCTCGCGGCGCACGGCAAGCCATCCGGTCGTGTTGCGGGTCGTTGGCATGAAAATCTCCGTATCGTTTCAGATGCCGGTCGCGCGAATGCCGGGGCGCCGCGCGACCGGACGTTCATTGCAATGCGCGGCTCGCCGCGCTCGCACGGTAGGCACGCCAGCCGCCGAAGTGCGTGATGTCCTGCGCGCCGTCGAGCGCCGCGCTTTCACACAGGAAACCCTGCACCCGAGCGCCGTCCGCGAGCGTCAGCGTGCCGATGCCGAGCGGGCCGGCAATGCCGGCGACGAAACTGCCGTATGCGTCGACCGGCATCTCCCAGATCTCGACCGCAATCGACGCGCCGCCGTCCGGCACGCGCACGAGGCCCGGCTTGGCGACGCCGCCGGATGCCGCCGCGGACAGCGCGTAGAGACGATAGGCAGGCGCCGTCGTCGTCGCGGCGACGAAACGTCCGCCTCGCTGCGTGAGCTGCCCGTTCAGCGGTTCACCGCGCAGATGCGCGCCGACGACCGCCACCCGCACGACGCCGGATGACGCGCCCGGCGCCGGTATCGTGGTTGCGCATGCGTGGCCGACGACGTCCGTCTGCAAACCGCCCGCCTCGCCTGCGCCGCTGTCGCGTTCGCACGCATCACCCCACGCCTGTGCAAGATCGAGCAGCCGCGCGTCGTCGTGCGCACGCCCGACGAACGTGATGCCGAACGGCAATCCTGCATGCGGCCCGGTTTCGCAAAGGCCGGCGGGCACCGCGATCGCCGACAGGTCGAGCAGGTTGACGAAGTTCGTGTAGTAACCGAAACGCGAATTGATGCCGATCGGGTCGGCTTCGAGTGCGTCGACGGTCGCCGTCGTGGCCGAAGTCGGCATGACGATCGCGTCCAGTCCGTCCCATGCGCGGCCGACCTCGACGCGCAACGTCGCGAGCGTGTCGAACGCGGCGAACGCATCGGCCGCGCTGAAGCGCGCCGCGCCGCCGACGATCTCGCGGATCACCGGATGCAGCGCCTCGGGTTCCCGCGCGGCGAACGCACCGATCGCGGCGAGCCGTTCGGCAACCCACGGGCCTTCGTACAACAGCCGCGCGGCACCCAGGAACGCGCTGAAATCGATCTCGACGATCCGCGCCCCGGTCGCGCGCAGGCGCTCGAGGGCGGCGCGCCATGCGATGCCATACGATTCGTCGCCGAAGAACTGAAGCTGATCGGCGCGCGGCGTGCCGAAGCGCAACTCCCCGAACGGCCGCGCCGGTTGCGCGCGGAGCCCGTCCGCGCCCAACAGCGGCTGCCACGCGCGTCCGTACGGATCGCCGTCGGTCACGCCGTGTGCGGCGGCGAACACCGTCCGCGCATCGGCCGGCGCATGCGCGAACACCGATACGCAATCGAGCGACCGGCAGGCCGGCACGACGCCAAGCGTGCTCAGCACGCCCTTGGTCGGCTTGAGCCCGACGAGCCCGTGGAACGCGGCCGGCACGCGGCCCGAACCGGCCGTGTCGGTACCCAGCGAGAACGTCGCGACGCCGAGCGCCACGGCCACCGCCGACCCGGAGCTCGAGCCGCCCGACGCATAGCGCGGATCGAGCGCATTGCGGCACGCGCCATGGGGCGAGCGCTGCCCCGACAACCCGGTCGCGAACTGGTCCAGGTTGGTCTTGCCGATCGGAATCGCGCCGGCCGCGATCAGCCGCTCGACGACGGGCGCGCTGCGCGCCGGCGTGTACGCGTATGCCGGGCAGGCTGCCGTGGTCGGTATGCCGGCGAGGTCGATGTTGTCCTTGATCGCGAACGGCACGCCGTACAGCGGCAACGACGCAATGTCGCGCCCGGCCAGCGCGTCGGCATAAGTTGTCATCTCGGCGTGCGTCAACGGCCGGATCCACGCGCGATGCGGATCGCCCGCGGCGAAATGCGCGGCGATCGCGTCGACGAGCGCGTGCGGCGTCAGGTCGCCCGCCGCATAGCGCGCACGCAGCGCGGCGATCGAGCGGACGCCGGGCAGGATCGAACGTTCCGTCGTACTCATGCAACCTCCTCGGCGGCGCCCGCCTTCATCACCATCAACCGCTGGCCGGCCACCACCGCCGCGCCCGGCGCGCAATCGATCGTCTCGATCGTGCCGTCTTCCGTCGCCGTCACCGCGACCTCCATCTTCATCGACTCGACGATCGCGACGACCTGCCCCTCGGTCACGCGCTCGCCGGCTTCCACCAGTACCTTCCACACGCTGCCCGATACGTCCGCGGCAATCGCGCGCTGCGTATCGGCGAGCACGCCGGCTTCCCGCGCGGCGTCCGCATCGCCCTGCGCCGCGTCGCCGACGTATTCGGCATGCCCGGCCACCCGCCATCGTTCGCGCTCCGCTTCGAACGCCGCTTGCTGCGATGTCTTGAACGCGGCGATCGAATCGGCCTCGTCGCGCAGGAAGCGGTTGTACGCGCCGAGATCGAACACCGACTCCTCGATCTTCAGCCCGGCGCGCCCCGCGACGAAATCCGCGCGCAGCGCCGCCAGCTCGGCCTCGCTGACTTCGTAGAAGCGAATCTCGTCGAAGAAGCGCAGCAGCCACGGCTTGCCGGCTTCGAACTCGCGCGTGGTGCGATGGCGGTTCCACATCTGGACGGTGCGGCCGACGAACTGATAGCCGCCGGGCCCTTCCATCCCGTACACGCACAAATACGCGCCGCCGATACCGACCGCGTTCTCCGGCGTCCAGGTGCGCGCGGGGTTGTACTTCGTGGTGACGAGCCGGTGGCGCGGATCGATCGGCGTCGCGACCGGCGCGCCGAGGTACACGTCGCCGAGCCCCATCACGAGATAGCGCGCGTCGAACACGATGCGCTTCACGTCGTCGATGCTGTCGAGGCCGTTGATCCGCCGGATGAATTCGATATTGCTCGGGCACCACGGCGCATCGGGCCGCACCGACTGCATGTAGCGCTCGATCGCGATGCGCGTCGACGGATCGTCCCACGACAACGGCAGATGCACGATGCGGTTCGGCACGCGCATGTCGGCAACTTCCGGCAATTCGCGCTCGGCCGCCTGCAGATGCGCGAGCAGCGTATCGAGCGGCAGTGTCCGCGCGTCGAACTGCACCTGCAGCGAACGGATCCCCGGCGTCAGGTCGAGCATGCCGGGCAGCCGGTGCGCGTCGAGCCAGCACATCAGCGCATGCACGCGAAAGCGCAGGTTCAGGTCGAGCACGAGCGGCCCGTATTCCACCAGGACGTTCCGGTCGCCCGAGCGCCGGTAGACGACGCCGATGCCGCCGCCGGCCGACGGGTCGCGATGCAGCACGCAGTCGTCCGGCGCGCTGGACTGTGCCGACGGCACCGCCGCCGTGGCGGCACGCCCGCTTGCCGCGCCGGTACGCACGAACTGCACGGTGTCGCCCGGCCGCAGTTGCCCGAGCTTCCACAACTCGTCGCGCACGACCGTCACGGGGCATACGAAGCCGCCGAGGCTCGGGCCGTCCGGGCCCAGGATCACCGGCATGTCGCCCGTGAAATCGACTGCGCCGATCGCATACGCGTTGTCGTGGATGTTCGACGGATGCAGGCCGGCCTCGCCGCCGTCCGCGCGTGCCCATTGCGGCTTCGGGCCGATCAGCCGGATGCCGGTCCGGCTCGAGTTGTAATGGACCGTCCACTGCGTGCCGTACAGCATCGCGATGTCGTCCGGCGTGAAGAAATCCGGCGCACCGTGCGGGCCGTCGAGCACGCCGAGCGTCCACGCGTGCGTCAGCGCGGGGATGTCCGCCGCGGCCAGCGTGGCGCCCGCGTCGCCGCGCCCGGCTTCCGCGTGCAGATGCAGCACGTCGCCCTTGCGCAGCGCGCGCCCTGCGTGGCCGCCGAACTGGCCGAGCGTGAAGGTCGCCTTGCTGCCAAGATAGTCGGGCACCTGTAGCCCGCCTTTCACGGCCAGGCACGCGCGCACGCCGGCGCCCGTCACGCCGCCCAGCTTCAGCACCGCGCCTGGCCGCGCACGCAGCACCCGCCAGAACGGTGCGGGCTCACCATCGAGCGACGCCGCGAGCGGCGCGCCGCCGAGCACGAAAAGCGTCTCGGCGTTGAAGCGCAGCGTCGCGCCGACCATCGTGAATTCCAGCCCGGCCGCGTCGCGCGCATTGCCGAGCAGCGTGTTCGCGAGCGCGAACGCGCGATCGTCCATCGGCCCGGACGGCGGCACGCCGACGTTCCAGTAGCCAACGCGCCCCGGCGCCTGCTGCACGGTGGTCTGCACGCCGCCGTCGAGCACGTCGATCGTATGAGGCGCGAACGCGAAACGAGACAGGAAGGCGGTCGTCGCCGCGCCACGCGCGAACGTGTCCGAACCGGCAATCGCGCGCAGATAGTCGAGGTTGGTCTCGATACCGTACAGTTCCGTGCGCGCCAGTGCGCGCTGCAACGCGGCCAGCGCGTCGCGGCGCGTATCGCCCTGCACGATCAGCTTCGCGAGCAACGGATCGTAGAACGCGCTGATCTCGGTGCCCGCGTCGATCCATCCGTCGACGCGCACGTCGTCCGGAAACGCGACGTGCGTCAGCAGCCCCGCGCTCGGCAGGAACTGCTTGTGCGGATCCTCCGCATAGAGCCGCACCTGGATGCTCGCGCCGCGCGGCGCAACGGCGAGCGTGGCGAGCGGCGGCAGATCGCCCTCCGCCTGCAGGATCATCCATTCCACGAGATCGATGCCCGTCACCGCCTCGGTCACGCAATGTTCGACCTGCAGCCGCGTGTTCACCTCGAGGAAATAGAACCGGCGCGCGTTCGCGTCGAACACGAATTCGACCGTGCCGGCCGATGCATAGCCGACCGCGCGGGCAAGCCGCACCGCACTTGCGTGCAATGCGGCGCGCTCCTCATCGGTCAGGCCCGGCGCGGGCGTTTCCTCGATCACCTTCTGGTTGCGCCGTTGCACCGAGCAATCGCGTTCGCCGAGCGCGATGGCATCGCCGCGGCCGTCGCCGAAGATCTGCACTTCGATGTGCCGCGCATGCTCGACGAATTTCTCGAGATACACGCCCGCATGCGCGAAGTTCGCGGTGCCGAGCCGCACGACCGATTCGAACGCGGCTTCGAGCTGCGCGGCGTCGCGGCACAAGGACATGCCGATCCCGCCGCCGCCCGCGGTGCTTTTCAACATCACCGGATAGCCGATCGCATTGGCTTCGGCTAGTGCCTTCTTCACATCGTCGAGCAGGCCCGTGCCCGGCAGCAGTGCGACGCCCTGCGCAGCGGCGAGTTCGCGCGCGGTGTGCTTGAGCCCGAACGCGCGCATCTGGTCGCCACGCGGCCCGATGAAGCGCAGGCCCGCGGCTTCGCATGCGTCTGCGAAACCGGCATGCTCGGACAGGAAGCCGTAGCCTGGATGCACGGCCTGCACGCCCGTTTCACGTGCAGCGGCGAGGATCGCGTCGATGTTCAGATAGCTGTCCGCCGCCGGCGCGGGGCCGATCCGCACGGCTTCGTCGGCGAGCGTCACATGACGCGCATCGCGGTCGGCATCCGAGTAGATCGCGACCGACGCGATCCCGAGCCGCTTCAGCGTGCGGATCACGCGGCACGCGATTTCGCCGCGGTTCGCGACGAGGACTTTGTCGAATCTCATGTTGCCTCCCGCCGGGCCGCCCCGAGGAAGGCAACCGGCCCTTGGGGGACCAGCGAGCCATAGTGAGCGTGGGGGTAGCTCATTCCGCCTCCCAGATCGTGAGGCGCACAGGCGTCGGGTTGTACCCGTTGCACGGATTGTTGAGCTGCGGGCAATTCGAGATCAGCACCGTGACGTCCATCTCCGCGCGCATCTCGACGTACTTGCCCGGCGCGGAGATGCCGTCCTCGAAAGTCAGCCCGCCGAGCGGCGTGACGGGCACGTTCATGAAGAAGTTGACGTTGCCGACGAGGTCGCGCTTGGAGAGCCGCGCGCCCGCACCGCACGTGCAGTGCGCGATCGCGTTGAGGAAGCTGTCGCGGCAGTTGTGCATGTAGCGCTTGTCGAGCGCATAGCGCACGGTGTTGCTCTCCGCCGCGCAGGCGCCGCCGAGCGTGTCGTGGCGGCCGCAGGTATCGGCGACGATCGTCACCATCGGGTTGCCCCGGCTCGACAGCAGCACGCTGCCCGCGCTCAGGTACAGGTTGCGTTGCGCGCGGATGGTGTCCTGTGCGCTGTAACGCTCTTCGGGCTCGTCGGAGCGGTAGAACAGCGTGTCGACGGCCTGGTTGCCCTCCAGGTCGAGGATGCGGAAGACCTGCCCGCGCTTCAGGTCGTGCAACCATGGCTCGCCCGCGTTCAGCGTGGTGTCGTGGATCGCGTCGCGCGTGTCGAGACGGCTTTCGATGATCGGCATGGCTCGGCTCCTTACGCAAACAGGCGATCGGTGTTGGTGAAGCCGCGCGTGTTCTCGGCACAGGCGCGGCGGCATGGGTCGTCTTCCGGCGCGGCGCCATCCGCCGGATACGCGCGGTACGCGATCAGCTTCACGGCCTGCGGCGCATAGTCCGGGCGGGGATCGAGCGGATGCGGCGCAGTCGAGAACGCCGCGAGCGTGTTCATCTCGAAGCGCAGGTCGACGGCGCTGCCGGCCGGCGAATGTCCGGCGACGAAATCGAGCGCGCCGTCGTCGCGCGTGTCGAGCTTGCTGAAGAAATTGACGTTCGCGACGAGGTCGCGCGCCGACAGCCCGTATTTCGCGAGTTCGAGCACGAGGCTGTCCCGGCCGTTGCGGATCATCGCGTTGCGATCGGCCTGGTACGACGTCGTGCCGTACTTGTGCGCGAACAGCCGCGCGTCGCCGACGCCGCCGAGCGGGTCGTGCCAGCCGAGCGTATCGGCCGTGATCGACGCGATCACGCGCCCCATGTCGGTGTACAGCGCATGGCCGCGCGTGAGATACGCGGTGTGCTGCGCCTTCAGCGTGTCCGCCATGTTGTAGCGTTCGAGCGGATCTTCCTGGCGATGAAACACGGCAGACAGGTTCGCGCCGCCGTCGACATCGACGATGCGCAGCGCGAGACCGCGGCGCAGGATGCCGGACCAGTGGGTTCCGGCGGGAATGAGCGTTTCCCACACGACGTGTGGCGGCGGGGCAAGGACGGCTTGGGGGCTCGGCGACATGGCGGCTCCGTGGTCGATTGGATAAAAGGCGTGAGAGGGCGACCGAACGACATCGCGACCTCCCGGGCTTTTATCCCTCCGTGGAGCCTCGCCGTTTCCTCGAATCGAGGAGAAGACAAGACCGGATTGCTCTCGGACCAGCCATCGCGCGGCGCGAACGCCACACGACCGGAACCCTAGCGATCCTGAAGATGATGCAAATTGCTTCGCACCTCTCGGGGGTCGACTAAGCGAGTTGCGTGCCAGCGTGTGCGGAATCGCCGTGCCACGGGGCTTCCCGGCATGCGAGCGTTGACGAGCACCGCACCGGATGCGGATGGCCGCCCTCGCGGCGGGCGTGCCGCGCACCATGCAAACGCGCTTGCGCACCGGCGCAGTGCGCGCGGCGCCTGCCTGCACGGCACGATCGGCGATGGCATGGGCATTGCTCGATGCAGGCACCTTCACTCGATACGCGACACCCGATGAACAAGCTCGACCTGCTCCGGCGCGCGCTGAGCGCGCTCTTCTCCGCCCGCTTCATCGAACTGCAGCGCACGGCGCGCCGCCGCTGAGCCCGCCCGCCGCGCGCCGTTGGCACGCTTCTCGCTCGGCATGACGCCGAGAGGTGCGGCGGCGTCGCATCTTAGGGGTGCTAGGGTTCCGGTTCATCGAACGTCTGGTCCGAGAGCAGCCCGGCGCGGGTTCGTCCGATCGAGAGACCGGACACGCATGCGCTACACGGCGGGACAAAAGCCCGGGAGATTGGCGATGGCAACGGCCGTCGCGCCTCTCCGTGGCCGCTTCATTCGTTCCGCATCCGCAGGAACCGGCCACGCGGCCGGACCGTGCACGAGCACGGTCCGTGTCGACGATCCCGATCCCGGTCTCCTGGAGAAAACGATGACCCGTCCCGCCCTGGCGTTCCGCCGCCTGTTGTCCTTCCATTCCGTCCGCCACGCATTGGGCGCCGCTGCCACGGCAGCCACGCTGCTGGCGGCGCCCGCCGCGCACGCGGCAGCGCCGCTCAAGATCGGCTACAGCGACTGGCCCGGCTGGGTCGCGTTCCAGGTCGCGCTCGACAAGGGCTGGTTCAAGGAAGCCGGCGTCGATGTCGATTTCGAATGGTTCGATTACTCGGCATCGCTCGACGCGTTTTCCGCGGGCAAGCTCGACGCCGTCGCGGCGACGAACGGCGATGCGCTCGTGACCGGCGCGGCGGGCGCGAAGAACGTGATGATCCTGCTCACCGACTATTCCGCCGGCAACGACATGATCGTCGCGAAGCCGCCGCTGCGCAGTGTCGAGGCGCTGAAGGGCAAGAAGGTCGGCGTCGAACTCGGCCTCGTGGATCACCTGCTGCTCGAAACCGCGCTGCTGAAGCACGGGTTGAAGGACGGCGACGTGACGCTCGTGAATGCGAAAACCAACGAACTGCCGCAGGTGCTCGGTTCGTCGACCGACATCGCCGCAGTGGCCGCCTGGCAGCCGAACGCAGGCGAAGCGTTGAAGCGCGCACCGGGCGCACGCGCGATCTTCACGTCGGCGGACGCGCCGGGGCTGATCTACGACGCGATCACGGTCGCACCGGCGAACCTCGCCGCGCGCCGTGCCGACTGGGCCAAGGTGATCAAGGTGTGGTATCGCTGCGTCGCGTACATCAACGATCCGAAGACGCAGGCCGACGCGGTCAGGATCATGTCCGCGCGCGTCGGGCTCGCGCCGGAACAATACCTCCCGCTGCTGAAAGGCACGCACCTGCTCGACGAAGCTGCGGCGAAGCGTGCGTTCCGCAAGGGTGACGGGCTCGACTCGATCTATGGCTCGACGCGCAACGCGAATGCGTTCAACGTGCGCAACGGCGTGTACAAGCAGTCGCAGGACGTCGACGCGTATATCGATCCGCGCCTCGTGGCGCCGCATTGACGAGCGCGGACGCGCATCCCCCTGTTGCCGCCGCGCCGCGTTCGCATCAATGCGCGGCCGCGTCCGGCGGCGGCAGTCCCCGCCCCCCGCTCCGACGAACGGCCTGAAACACGGCAACCCGATCGGTATCGCGCGCGCTACTGCGAACACACCGTGCCATCGCGACCGAATGGCGACTCTGCGATGAAGTCACCCTGCCCGCCCCCGCCTGGAACGCGTCGAACCGGATCTGCATGACATCGGGCGCAATGTATTGATCGTTCCCGACGTCATGCCACAGCGCCGGCACGCACGTCGTCGCGACGACATCCCGGATCGTGTCGGCCGTAGCCCCGGGATCGCACGGCGCGCCGGGGACCATCGACAGCCGGCCGCCTCTCCCGCCGGCTGAACCACGACCGGTTTCCGCCCCGCCGCGATTCCGTGCGATTTCGCAGAGGACCTTTCCTGTGCAACGCCTTAATCGACCGCCGCACGATCTCCAATAATGGCCGCTCGATCCGCCGGCCACCGGGCCGGGAAAACGATAAAAACTCCTATGCATTCCTACAAAATGAACAAGCACGCCAGGACTCGACTCGCGGGGACCGCCATTGCCACCTGCCTGGCCGCCCTCGAATCGGGTGGCGTACACGCACAGAGCAGCGTGACGTTGTACGGCCTGATCGACACGTCGATCACCTACGCGACCAACCAGCGCACGCACGGCGCCGGCTCGCCGGGGAGCGGCACCGTCGCGATGACGAGCGGTGCGCTGAACGCATCGCGCTGGGGGCTACGCGGCCGCGAGGATCTCGGCGGCGGCACAGCCGCGGTCTTCGCGCTCGAAAACGGCTTCTCGGGCACCACCGGCGCGCTGTCGCAGAAAGGCGTCGACATGTTCGGCCGCCAGGCATGGGTCGGCCTGAGCTCGAAGACGGCCGGCGCGCTCACGTTCGGCCGCCAGTACGACCTGATCCTCGATTTCGTGACGCCGCTCGGCGCGTCCGGTCCCGGCTGGGGCGGCAACCTCGCTGTGCATCCGTACGACAACGACGATTCGAACCGCAACCTCCGCATCAACCACGCGGTGAAGTACACGAGCCCGACGTACCGCGGGCTGACGTTCGGCGCGATGGTCGGGTTCTCGAACACGGCCGGCCAGTTCGCCAACAACGCGGCGTGGAGCGCAGGCGTGTCGTATGCGAACGGGCCGCTGAAGCTCGGCGCCGGCTACCTGAAGATCAGCCGCGACCGCAATGCGCCGAACCCGAACGGCGCGCTCAGCACGGTCGACGGCTCGGCAACGATCACGGGCGGCAACCAGCAGATCTGGGCGGCGGCCGGCCGTTATGCGTTCGGGCCGCATTCGGTCGGGGCGGCGTGGTCGCACTCGACCACCGACGGCGTGACGGGCGTGCTCCAGGGCGGCAGCATCGCGCGGCTGAAGGGTGAATCGCTGGTGTTCGACAACTTCTCGGTCGACGGCCTCTTCCTGGTCACGCCTGCGTTGCGTCTCTCGGCCGCGTATACGTACACGATGGGCCGCTTCGACACGCGCACCGGCCAGACGCGCCCGAAATGGAACCAGGTCGTCGCGCAAGCCGACTATGTGCTGTCGAAGCGCACCGATGCGTATCTCGAAGGCGTCTACCAGAGCGTGAGCGGCGGCAACGGCAATCCCGCGTTCAACGCGACCGTGTGGACGCTGACGCCGTCGGCGAACAGCAACCAGGTCGTCGTCGCACTGGGGTTGCGGCACAAGTTCTGAGTGCGCGCGCGGTGCAACGCTGCCGCGCCGGCCGTGCAAGGCATGCATTTCCAGCACCACGCGCGTCGTCATGCCCCGAGCCGGAAAGGCCGCGCCCGTGCGCGGCCTTTTCGCTGCGGCATCGCCTGTCGCGACGGCAAGAATGCCGCCCGGACTGTCGCATCGGCGCAAAAAATGCGGAGAAACTGGTCACGCTGTGACATTTTTCCTAATCTGTTTGCAGCGACGCCGAGATTTGGCGTTCCGGTCGCAACACGCTTTCATATGGCGCACCACCGGCTTACGAACACGATTCACATCGTGGATGCCGGACTTTCGCGCCATTGCGGCCGGATACGGACGTGCCGATCGCACGCCCCGCGCGTTCAACGCAGTCAACCGCTGGAGACGAACGATGAGCAAAACGAATCGATTTGCGGTCCTGGCAACCGTCGCACTGCTGGCCGGCTGCCATCACGCGGCCAAGACGCCCGAGAATGCCGGCATGGCGCCGACGCCCTCGAGCGAAGCCGTCGCAACGGTGACGGCCGACGAACTCAATAATCCGAACAGCCCGCTCGCGAAGCGCAGCATCTACTTCGATTTCGACCAGTACTCCGTCAAGCCCGAATTCCAGTCGCTGCTGCAGGCGCATGCCGACTACCTGCGCAGCCATCCGGCGCGGCACGTGCTGATCCAGGGCAATACCGACGAACGCGGCACGTCCGAATACAACCTCGCGCTCGGCCAGCGCCGGTCGCAGGCCGTGATGAGCGGGCTCGAAACGCTCGGCGTGCCGGCCACGCAACTCGAGGCGGTCAGCCTCGGCAAGGAAAAGCCGGTCGCGCTCGGCCACGACGAGGATTCGTGGGCCCAGAACCGCCGCGCCGATCTCGTCTATCGTTGATCGCGGGCCGCCGCGACGGCGGCAGCCGCTTCAGTCGGGAACAGCATGGCAGCCCGCAGGCCGCAGAAGCGGCCGCGCGGTGCCCCTGGCTCGTGCAGCACGTGCACGCGATCGACACGAAGGCGATCGATAACGCGCCGCCTCTCGCATTCAACGCCGGCGTTCAAGCCGCCGATGCAGCCAGTGCGACATCACAGCCGACGTCACGATCGCATCGAGCGTGGCGATCTCGTTGATGCCACCGAACTTGCCGGATTTCATCAGGTAAATCTCGAGTTCGACGAAGCCGATCATCGCGCCGGCGCCGACGACCATCCCCAGCAGTACGAACCAGCGCCGCCGGATCCGCGTGCCGATGGCACCCATGATGCCGCCCGCAACCGTCGCGGGCAGGAAATAGCCGAATACGAACGACGCGATAAAAATCATCGGCACCATGCCGGCGCTGATTTTCAGGGCGTCCCACGACGGGCCGTCGATCAACGACCATGCGATCAGCATCACGCCCGGCCAGACGAGCGCCGCGACCAGCGGGCCGCCGACGGCAAACGACAGGCAGCCGAGCACGACGGGATGGGATGGACGCGACGGTTGACGTTCGGGGGTAGCACTCATGTTTTTGTAGTCGGAATCGGAATGGCGACCGGAGTGTACCAAGGCGCCGTGCGAAGGCGCCGATCCGGCCCCGTCGCGTTCGACGATCCGCGATCAACACGCATGGAATAAACGGCCCGCCCGAAACGTTTCGTCAGCGCGCAGACGCACGGTTCACGCGAACCGGCCTTTCCCGCGGCCTGCGCGTGGCAAGGAGGCGGAAATGAAATCGGCAACGTTGGCCGCGGCGCTGATCGCGGCGCTGGTGCTCGTGCTGTCGGCAGGCTGTACGTCGGGTGGCGGCGTTTCGCAAGGACCGGGCATGAGCCGGTACGGCGGCGGAGGCGGTGGGGGGGGGGAGGTGGCGGCGGCTACTGAAGAGCCGCCGCCATAAATCGGGCGAGGCGTCGCGCGCGAGCACCGGAAACCGGCTGGATCGCGCGCGCCGCCCCGCCCTGCGGCACGACTTAACGCATGGCCTTCACGTCGGCCGGCGCGACGCTCGCGGGCTGGCCGCCCCACGTCGCACGCAGGTAGTTCGCGAGCTGCGCGAGTTCGTCGTCGCTCAGCGTGTGCGCGAAACCCGGCATCGGCTGCAGGTTCTCGAACCCGGCAAACTTCTGCTCGCCGATGCCGTCGAGCATCGCAACCAGCAGGTTGCGCGGGTCGCCCTGGCGCACCGTCGAATTGCCGTTCATCGGAACCGCCACGTGCGGCTTGCCTTCGCCGTTGAAGCCGTGACAGCCCGCGCAGACCGCCAGATACACCGAGCGGCCGGCCGCGAGTTGCGCGGCGTCGGCCGGCACCGGCTTCACCGGTTGCGGCGCGGGCGGCGTGTCGCCCAGCAGGTACACCGACAGTGCGCGCAGGTCGTCCTTCGTCATGGTCTGCGTGCTCAGGTGCACGACCGGGTACATCTCGCCGAAGGCCGAGCCTTGCGGCGCGATGCCGACGCCGAAGAACGTCTGCAGGTCGGCGCCCGTCCAGCCGCGCGCGGCCAGGCCGGCCGGCGTGATGTCGGGCGCGGCCACGCGGCCGAGGGCCGCGCCGGCGAACGGCTTCGCGCTGTCGAGCTGGCCCGTGAACGCGCGCGGCGTATGGCATTCCGCGCAGTGGCCGAGCGCCCCCGCCAGATAGCGGCCGCGCTGCCAGTCGGCGGACTGGCCCGTCGAGGCATCGGGCAGGCTGTCCTTCAGGAACATCATGTCCCAGAAGACCATCCCGAAACGCAGGTTGTACGGGAACTTCAGCGCGTGCTCGCGGTTTTCCTGCGCGACCGGCCTGACGGTCTTCAGGTACGCGTACATCGCGTCGGAATCGGCGCGCGTGAGCTGCCGGTACGACGTGTACGGCATCGACGGATACAGGCGCTTGCCCGGCGCCTTGCCGTCATGCAGCGCGGCATAGAAATCGTCCGCGCTCCAGCTGCCGATCCCGTGATCCTTGTCGGGCGTGATGTTCGAGCCGTAGAACGTGCCGAACGGCGATTCGAGCGGCGCGCCGCCGGCGAACGGCGCGCCGTCCTTCGCGGTGTGGCATGCGGCGCAGTCGGCAGCCTTGACGAGATTGCGGCCGCGCGCGACCGGGTCGGCACCGGGCGCGCCGGACGCCGCGTTCGAGGCCGGTGCGTCATGGCCGCCGCACGCGGCGAGCAGCAGCGCGCAGGCCGCGGCGAGCATCGGGAGGCCCGCAGCCCGCGCGACACGATGAGCGAATGTGCGTTTCATGCGGTGTCCTTCACGAGTCCCGGCGTCGTCAGCACCGTGTCCTTGACGGCTTCGTAGTAGCGGACATAGCCCGTGCAGCGGCAGAGGTGCGCATCGAGCGCCTCGGTGATCGTGCGCTCGACGTCGGCCTTCGCGATCGGCTCGCGCTTCAGGCGCTCGATCAGCACGGTCGCCGCGTTGACGAAGCCCGGCGTGCAATAGCCGCACTGGAAGCTGAAGTGCTCGAGGAACTTCTGCTGGATCGGCGACAGCTCGACCACGTCGCCTGCTTCGTTGCGCTTCGCGTGGCCTTCGATCGTGCGGATCGAGCGGCCGTGGAAGAAGTGGGCGCCGGTGATGCAGGTGCGCACCTCCTCGCTCGTGCCGTCCGGCTTGTCGACGATCACGACGCACGCGTGGCAGATGCCCTGCCCGCAGCCGAGCCGCGAACCGGTGAGGCCCGCGTACTCGTGCAGGAACTCGATCATCATCAGCCCTTCCGGCACCTGCATCGGGCCGACGGACTTGCCGTTGATATTGATCGACAGCGGCTTCGACTGGAACCGGACGAGCGGACGCTCGACGGCGGCCGGTGCCGAAGCCGGTGCCGGCACAGCCGGGGCCGATGCCGGTGCGGCCGAAGCCGCGCTCGGCGCGGAAGCGCCGGTCGCAGCGGCGCCGGCGCTCGCGGCCGAAGCCGCGGTTTGGGCGGTCGTCATGCGAGCACCTCCTGAATCTTTTGCGGGGTCACCGGCAGGTCGGTGAAACGATGGCCGATCGCATGTGCGATGCCGTTCACGATCGCGCCGACGACCGGGATCATCACCACTTCGGCAACGCCCTTCGGCGGATCGGTCTCGGACAGCGGCGGCAGCACGTCGCCCGTCTGCGTCCAGACGGCGACGTCGGACGCGCGCGGCAACTGGTAACGATTGAAGTTCCACGTGCCGTTGCCGGGGCCGTCTTCATACAGCGGCAGGTACTCGTGCAGCGCGTGGCCGATACCCATCGCGAGACCGCCCTGCAACTGGCCCGACACGAGCTGCGGCGAAATCTGGTTGCCGCATTCCATGATCGAGTGATGCGTGAGCAGCTCGACCTTGCCGGTCGCTTCGTGCACGGCCAGCTCGACCAGCGTGCCGACCGCCGTGTAGTACGTGACGGCCGCGTTGTTGCGGCTCGTCGGCGGGATGAACACGCGCTTGCGATCCAGCACGCGATAGCCGTTCGCGGTCGGCGCCAGCGTGCCGCGCATCGTGGTCGCGCCGGCCGGCGCGGCGGTGCCGGGCACCGGGCCGTTGTCGCCCGTCCTCGGCGCGCCGACGCGCAGCGACAGCCCGTCGATCGGCAGACGCTCGACTGCGCCGCCCACTTCGAACTCGGCGTCGGTCCACTGCCAGCGGTTGAACACGTGCACGACGGCACCGGTCGGCAGGCCGAGCGCATGCGCCTGCTTCGCGAGCTGTTCGAACGACAGCGGCTCGAGGCCGTCGGCGGTCAGCCTGCCGTCGACCCAGCGCGCGTCCTCGATGCGGATCGTGTACGGCGCGGCCTGGCCGCCGCCGAGGCCGCGCGTCCAGATCGACATCGCCGCCGGCCACAGGCCGTAGCGGAACACCGCGCGCGCGGCTTCGCGCGTGCTGTGCGTGAAGTAGTACGCGGAGTTCGTCGCGCTCGACGGCGACGCATAGCTTGGCGACCAGCGCGGGTTCGCGCTCAGGCGATCCTGGTCGGCCTGCGACATGATGTACGGATCGCCGCTGGTCTCGACCGGCAGGTCCGGCCATTCGGTCACGGCCACGCGCACGTCCGTCGCCGGGCGGCCGAGCCATTTCGCGACCGCGACGGCCTGCGACGTCGACATCCCGGTGCCGATCTCGGCCGCCGTGTGCTGCAGCGACACCTTGCCGTTCTCGTCGAATTCGACCTTCGCGAACGAAGCCTCGGCGCCCGTGCCGAAATCCTTCTGCACGCACGCGAAGCCGACGCCGTAGCGCTTGCCCGGGTTCGCGGCCTCGAATTCGGCCTTGCGCGCGGCGCGGCGCGTCCACAGCGGATGCTGCTTCGAACGCTCGAGCACCTCGTCGACGCGCAGCGCGCCGGCGGGAATCGCACCCTGCGTGTTCTTCATCCCCGAACGCAACGCGTTGCGCAGGCGGAATTCGATCGGATCGATGTTCAGCTGCGCGGCGATCTCGTCGACCGCCATCTCGGTCGCCGCCATGCTCTGCAGCGTGCCGTAGCCGCGCGCGGAGCCGGCGTCGATCGCGCGCGATGCGATCGCGACCGCGGCCAGGTCGCTCTTCGGGAAGTAGTAGATCGATTGCGCGGCCGTTGCGCCGACCATCGCGACCGACGGCGAGAAGTTCGAGCGCCCGCCGCCGTTCGCCTCGAAGTCGCCCTTGAACGACTGCAGCAGGCCCGTATTGCGATCGACCGCGATCCGGTAGTGCATCTTGAACGCATGACGCTTCAGCGACGTCTGGAACTGCTCGTAGCGGTCGTTCGCGAAACGCACCGGGCGGCCGTCCGCGTACAGCGCGCAGACGAGGCCGTAGAACGGCACGTTGAAGTGATCCTTGGAGCCGTAGCCGACCGTGTAGCACGGATGCACGAACAGCTTCTTCACCGGGAAGCGGCACTTCGCGACCATCGCGGCTGCGTTCTCCGCCACTTCGAGCGGCGACTGGGTCGGCACGACGAGGTGCAGCGACTGCGTCGCGGTGTCGTACCAGCAGTTCGCGTTGTCCGGTTCGAGCGCGGACGTGTCGACCGACTGCGTGTTGTACTCGCGGTCGAACACGAGCCAGTCGGCCGACGGATGGTCGAGCTCGCTGGCGATCTGCCCGGCCAGGAACATGCCCTGCTCGTCGAGCTTGCCGTGCTCCTTGCCGTCCGGCCACGCCGGCAGGTGCTTGCGCATCATGCTCGGAAAGATCGGCGCATCCTTCAGGCTCGAATAGACGTCGTCGTCATAGGCCGTCTTGCCGCCCACGCGCACATAGCGGAAGGTGCCCCACGGGTCGCGCTCGAGCGGGCCCGTGATCGCGCCGTAGCGGATCACGTCGTCGCGGAACTTGAGTGCGTTCTTCGCGAAGCGGAAGCGCGCGAAGTCGTGGTAGATGAGGATCGCGACCGCATGGCCGAGATACGCGGGCGTCTTGCCGGCCGGCAGCAACATGTCGTCGCCGTAGAACGTCGGGAACGCGACGCCGTCGCGCGCGAGATCGTCGGCCGTGACCACGCGGTCCGGCTTCAGGTCGTCGCCGAGCAGCGACAGGTCGAAGCCTTCGTACGTGCGGTCGGCCTGCGTGACGCGCAGGATCAGCGCATGCGACTGCTGCTGCGGCCAGTGCGGCATGTCGGCAGCGCGCACGTCACGGGCGAACACTTTCGAGCCCGTGACCTTCGCGATGCCGTCGATGCGGAATTGGGGGATGCCGGTGACGCTATCCCATTTGACGGGGGTGAGGAGTTTTTCTTCGAAGAGCGCCGCGAATGCGCGGCTGCCCAGGGGCGCGACATACACCGCGACACCCGCCAGCACGCTGGCTTTCAGAAAACCCCGCCGTGACAGGCCGTGGTTTTTCATTGGGGGGAACCTCCTGATGCGGCTCGGACGGCGATCGGGTGTCGCGACGTTCGGAGCGGCGCGCATTCTGGCATTGTTTTTGATATATCGCCTATAGTATTTCTCGCATGAAATACTTATTGGATTTCTTATAACGGTATTCAGCCGGGCTGCGACAGCCGGTCGCGGGGCGCGATTCGTTCGCGACGATGCTGCCCCGGCGTGGGCGAATGCGCAAGACTTTCGCGGCCGTGGTTGACGACGCGTGGCTGGCGCCGCCGGCCAGCCCCGACATGGCCCCGGGCCCTCCGCGCTGCCCGTGTTTCGTGGTAATGTCGTGCGCATCCGGCCTGGCCGGGCTTCCGCCATGTGCCGTGCGGGCGCCGCCAGCCATCGCGCCGTTACGCAACATCGTGTCGAGGTTAAAAACCATGGCAGTCAGGGCCTCTCTCCTGCACTCCGTTCTCGCCACTCCCCCCTCCGGCAATCACCGTGTGACGGACGCGCTGCGCCCGTCGATGCTCGTTACCCTGTTCGAGGACGTCCGCCCGATGGCGCTCTCCGGGCTCGCGAGCGGCTTCGTCGCGGCCGTCGCGCTGATCCGGTTGCAGCAGCTCTGGTGCCTCGTGTGGCTGATCGTCGACATCGCCCTGCTCGCCGCGCGGCTCTTGATCGCGCGTGCGTACACGGTTCAGCGCGACGCCGGCGACGACCGCGCCGAATACTGGGCGATGCGCTATGCGCCCGTATCGCTCGTTGCGTGCTTCGTGCTCGGCCTCGGCGTGATGGGCTGCGTGCAGGCGGTCGACGTCGAGCTTGGCACGCTGTCGGTGATGGTCGCGGGCGGCGTGTTCGGCGGGATCGCGTCGCGCAATTCGGCGCTGCCGCGGCTCGCGATGATGCAGGTCACGCTCGGCGTGCTGCCGATCGGCATGGGCGCGCTGCTGGCCCACCGGTCGGGCGCGTGGCTGCTGCTGCCGCCGCTCGCGATCTATCTCGCCGCGATGCGCACGGTCGTCCAGCGTCACTATCGCGTGCTCGTCGCGCTGATCGCCGCGCGCCAGCGCAACGCCGAACTCGTCGCGCGCTTCGACGCCGCGCTCACCTATATGCCGCACGGCCTGTGCATGATCGACGGCGAGCGCCGCGTGATCGTCGCGAACCGGCGCACCGCGCAACTGTTCGGCTCGCCGCGCGAGATCATGCTCCATACGCCGCTGCCCGCCGTCGTCGCCGCGCTCGGCGCGAACGACGCGACCGATCCCGGCGGCGCCAGTCTCGCCGCGCAGTGCGAGATCTGGCTGACCTGCGACGAACCCATGCCGCTCGATGTCGTACTCGCCGACGGCCGCCAGCTCGAACTGACGCGCCACCGCGTGCCGGACGGCAACGCGGTGATCATCGTCGAGGACGTCACCGCGCGCCGACAGACCGAGCAGCATATCCGGCATCTCGCGCGGCACGATGCGCTGACGGGCTTGCCGAACCGCCACGAACTGCATGCCCAGCTCAAGCGGATGCTCGCGCGCCGGCCGCGCATGCCGGGCCCGTCGCTCGCCGTCATGTATCTCGACCTCGACGGCTTCAAGGCGATCAACGACCGGTTCGGCCACCAGGCCGGCGACGACGTGCTGACGCAGGTCGCCGAGCGGCTCGGCAAGACGTTGCCGCCCGGCGAACTGGCAGCGCGGATCGGCGGCGACGAGTTCGTCGTCGCGCTCGACGACACGACGATGCACGCGTGCTCGCTCCTCGCGGCACGCATCATCCGGCAGATCTCGGCGCCGTACACGCTGTCGATCGGCGAGACCGTGAACCTGGGGATCAGCATCGGCATCGCGCTCGACGACGGGCACGGGTCGCCCGACGAACTGATCCGGCAGGCCGACAGCGCGCTGTACGACGCGAAGTCGGCCGGCAAGGGAATCTACCGCTTCTATTCGAGCGGCAGCCGCCGCGTCGCGCCGGCCACCGTGAGCTGACCCGGCTGCGCAGCCCGCTTTCTCCCGCCTCCGCCGCCTCCCGACGATTCAAATCCGAAACGCTTTGCATGGCCGCGCGCGGCGCCGCGCGTTCGCGTGTCACGTGACGTGTTCCGTAACATCGCCGTTCGTCACCCGTCACGTTGACTGCAGAAGCCGGCACGATCGAAGCAGCGCAAGGCTTTTCAAGCCTGGCACTCATTTTGCTCCCTGTCAGGGAAACAGGTTGTCAGGGAGACTCAACATGAATACCGTCGAAGTCCTCAGCCGCAGCGAAACCATCGACGAACTGGACGTGATCGACGGCGCATCGCTGATCCGCCGGCTCGTTTCCGAGCGCCGCATGCCGGCCGCACGCGAAGCCCGATGCGTCGACAATCCGCCGCTGACGCTGTACGGCGCATTTCGCCAGGGCATCGCCGATCACGACGCGCGCCGCGGGAATCCGTATCGCGCCGGCAGCCGCTTCTGGGCACTGTGGGAAGAAGGACGTCTCGAAGCTGAAACATCGGGCCGGTAAGCCGGCTGCGCGCGCCAGCCCTGTCGCAGCAAGGGGGCGGCGCGAAATCCGACACACGAATGCGGCCGGCCTGCGTGCATCGCTGCAACATCCGCGTGGTCTCGCGCGTCGTCCTCGGCGATCACGATGAACCTGCGCAGTTCGACACCGGCCGGTTTTACAACCACCCGGCTCGAACGTGGCGTCACCATCCTATTTCGACGCGACGCCCGTAAAAGGCCGCGGCACCCTGCCCGCCGCCTGACGATCGATCATCCAGCCAGGATAGGCGGGTGGCAACGCACTTACGGTGTCCAGACACGCAAGCTCGTCACCGGTCAGGACGACATCGACCGCGCCGAGGTTGTCTTCGAGCTGCTCGACCCGTTTGGCGCCGATGATGACGCTCGTGACGTGCGGCTTCGCAAGCAGCCAGGCGAGCGCGATCCGGGCAACCGAGACCCCATGCGCGTCGGCGATGGCGCGCATCGCGGCAACGCACGGCCACGCTCGCTCGAGGTCGACCGGCGGAAAGTCGAAATGGCTGCGTCGTGAGCCTTCCTCGGTCGGCGCACCGGGGCCGAACTTCCCCGAAAGCAGCCCGCCGGCGAGCGGAGACCAGACGAGGAGCCCCATCTGCTCGTCGATCGCGAGCGGCACCAGTTCGCGCTCCACGTCCCGTCCGGCGATCGAATAGTAGGCCTGCAGCGTCTCGAAGCGCGTCGCATGGAGCCCCTGGCTGAGGCCGAGCGCCTTACCGATTTTTCCGGCGCGCCAGTTCGACACGCCGACATGGCGAACCAGCCCCTGGCGCGTCAGATCGTCGAGCGCCCGCAACGTCTCTTCGACCGGTGTGACGGAATCGCTGGCGTGTATCTGGTACAGGTCGATATGGTCGACCTGGAGGCGTTCCAGGCTTCGCTGCACGGAATCCATGATGTGGCCGCGCGACGCCCCCTGATCGTTGGGCTTCGGGCCCATCGCGCCGGCCGTCTTGGTCGCCAGCACGATCTCGTTGCGCGGGACGCCGAGGTCCCGGAGCGCCTGTCCGACGAGGCGTTCGGATTCGCCGAACGAGTAGATGTCGGCGGTATCGATGAAGTTGATTCCCGCGTCCAGTCCGCGGGAAATCAGTTGGGTCGCGTCGCGCTGATCCAGCGCGCCGATCGCCGCCCACATGCCGGCATCCGCATTGCCGCCCAGGGTCATCGTGCCGAGACACAGCTCCGAGACATACAGGCCGGTGCGGCCCAGTCGCTTGTATTTCATGGTCGTTTTCCTTCAGGCTCGGCGGGAAAAAATGCGGCGGCGTCCGGGCCGGCGCACCGCGCACGCAAGGACTTCAGTGGATGGTTGATTCAGCGCTGCCCGGCCCGAAACCGTCCGGCGATCGTCGCGACGCGTGCGCCATAGCGGCGTGCGGTCTCGAGATCCCCCGGCGACATCTCGTCAGGCGACGCGTCGGCCGGCGTCTGCGCCATCGGCGCGATATAGGAGCCCATGCGGTTCAGGTCGTCACGCGCCGACGCCTTCAGGTTCGCCGGCTTGATGTCCATGCTCACCCAGATCCCCCCGTGCTGCCCGGCCAGCAGCACGAAGTATTCGAGCGTATTGAGCTTGTCGCCGTTGAGGCTCGCGCTGTTGGTAAAGCCGCCGAAGATCTTGTTGCGCCACGTGCCGTCGAACCAGGCTTTCGACGACGCATCGGCGAACTTCTTGAACTGCCAGCTGGGCCCGCCCATGTAGGTCGGCGAGCCGAACAGGATCGCATCGGCGCCGGCCAGCGTGTCCCACGCGTCCGCTGCAATGTTGCCGTCGGCGTCGATGGCGACGAGTACGGCGCCGGCCCCCTCGGCGACCGCCGCGGCCAGCCGTCGAGTATGTCCATAGCCGGAGTGGTAGACCACGGCCGTCGTAACCGGAGAAATGTGTTGCGTCATGGTTGTGCCCTGCCGTCGAGGTTGTCGTCGGGTGACGACGTCGGAAAGCACTCTACTGGGTCACAACTGAGTTATAAATGACGACCGATTGAACGTTCTGTTACTCCGTGAGTGAACAATGCAAAACCTCGATGCGCTTTTGATCTTTGCGCGTGTCGCCGAAATGACGAGCTTCACGCGTGCGGCCGAAAGCCTCGGTATCCAGAAGGGACGTGTCTCGATGGTGATCCGTCAACTCGAGCGCGACGTGGGGGTTGCGCTGCTGCATCGAACGACGCGGAGCGTGCAGCTGACCGACGACGGCCGCGCGTTCTATTCACGCGCACGGGACCTGCTGGCCGACGTCCAGGAACTGCAATCGATGTTCTCCCGCGACGGCACACGCCTGCGGGGAAGGTTGCGCGTCGACATGCCGACCGAGCTGGCACGCAGCGTCGTGGTTCCCGCGCTCCCGCAACTGATCGCGGCACATCCGGAGCTGGAACTGGAGCTGTCGAGCACCGACCGGCGTGTCGATCTCGTGCAGGAAGGATTCGATTGCGTGATCCGCCTGGGTCCCATCGTGGACGAGACGCTGATTGCCCGACCGTTGGGCCGGCTGCGCATGATCAATGCGGCAAGCCCCGGTTATCTGGCGCGGTATGGCGTACCGCACACGCTCGACGATCTGCTCCGCCACGGACACCGGATGGTCCACTACTCGCTGACGCTCGGTGCCAGACATGCCGGCTGGGAATATCCGACCGGTGACGGCTATGCGACGCTTGCGCTGCCGAGCGCGATGCAGGTCAACAACGTGCAGACCTATCACGCGGCGGGGCTTGCCGGCATCGGGTTGATCCAGGCCGGCTATTCAGGGGTCGCCAATCACGTCGCAAGCGGCGCGCTGGTGGAGGTGCTGCCCGACCTGCGCCCGGAACCGCTCGCCGCGTCGCTCGTCGTGGCCCATCGGCGCAATCTCTCGCCGCGCGTCCGGGCGTTCATGGACTGGATCGAACGGGTATTGGCGCCGTATTTCGATTGAGGGCGTGTGGACGTTCGGCGTTGCACGCGCCCGGCGCGCCGCGCCACAGCCGTTTCCCGATAAGATGGCAGATTCGGTTCATCGAACGACGCTGCCATGACCGCCTCCTCCTCACCCCGAAATCCCATTCACTGCGAAATCGATCTCGACGCGCAAGGCAAGCACGCGGGCTACCTGCGGCTGCCGCACTCGGTGCACCGCTCGGCCTATGGCTGGCTGCCGATCCCGATCGCGTCGATCCGCAACGGCGACGGCCCCGTCGCGCTCGTGATGGCCGGCAACCACGGCGACGAGTACGAAGGCCAGATCATCGTGTCGCAACTGATGCGCGAGATCGAACCCGAGATGGTCAGCGGACAGTTGATCCTGCTGCCGATGGCGAATTTCCCGGCGGCGGATGCGGGCCTGCGCGTGTCGCCGCTCGACGAAGGCAACCTGAACCGCAGCTTCCCCGGCGACCCGACCGGCACGCCGACGCAGATGATCGCCCACTACATCGAGCACGCGCTGCTGTCGCGCGCGCAGTATCTGGTCGACCTGCACTCGGGCGGCAGCTCGCTGCTGTACCAGGGCGGCAACATGCTCGCGATCGATCCGCTCGACGCCGACGAAGCCGCGAGGCTCAACGGGCTGCTGGTCGCGTTCGGGTTGCAGAATGCGCTGCTGCACGCGCCGAATCCCGTGCACTCGGCGTCGGCTGCGCGCCGGCAAGGAGCGATCTCGATCGTGACCGAACTCGGCGGTGCCGGCATGGCCGATCCGTCATTGATCCGACTCGGCCGTCACGGCCTGCTGCATTACCTCGGCTATATCGGGCTGCTGCACGGCGCGCTCGTGCCCGACGCGCCGCCGACCGTCACGCGCTTCATGCGCGTCGACGGCGATCGCCATTTCGTCTATGCGTACGAGCGCGGGCTGTATGAGCCGCTTGTCGAACTCGGCGACCAGGTGAAGGCCGGACAGCCGGCCGCGTGGGTGCATTTCCCCGATACGCCGTTGCGCGAACCGGTGTTGCACCGGTTCAAGGGGGATGGCGAGGTCGTGTGCAAGCGCGTGCCTGCGCAGGTGCGACGGGGGGATTGCCTGTTTCAGCTGGCGGAGCTGTCGACGCCGCCACGTGTCATCGAGTGATCGCGACTGGCGCAACCCGCCCCCGCGAAGGATATCGGCAACGCGCCGCAACCGTCGTACGCCGGCGCCCGTGCATATGCCGACCGTCAGCCGGACGACCCTGGCAACTCGTTGCCCTGCGCAGCACCGCATTGATGGCAATGCGGGAAGAAGAAGAAATTCCGGCCGCCGCATTCGCATACATTGAAAAGCCTCAATCCGCAATGTACGCAGAACGTGGAATCGTCGCCGCCGAGATTCCATTGTTTGTCGCAGGACGGGCAGCGCTTTTTTTCGAGTGACCGAACGGCTTTTTCGTATCCGATCGTACGCGCGCGTGCGCCCTGATCCTGCTGCAATTCGAGCCGTTTGCGCTCTGCATAGCGCTGAAATGCCTTCATCATGTAAAGGCCGGCGAATACCGTGAGCGCAATGCCGACCAGAACCCGGACATAGCCGCCGAAATTCGGCAAGTACGGTACCAGTTCAATGAAAAACGCACTCAGTGCAAACAGGCCAAACCCATACACGAAAGGCCAGTAGCGCACCTTGCGGTAGCGGATGAACAGCCAGATCGCAACCAGCAGTATCGGTAACGTCAGCGCCAGCCGCAGCCCGAACACTTGCATCTCGTAGTGCCGTGTTGCCTCGTCGAAGCGCCGTTCGGCTGCGGCGTCCGCTTCGGCGATTTGCGTGTCCACTCGAGTCTGCTGCGACGTCAGTGCCCGTTGCTGGTCGCCGATCGCATCGATCTGATGCTGCCAGTTGACCACCACGGCCTGGAGCGTATCGAGCTTGTGCGTTCTGGCCAGAATGTCCGGGTCCCTCGCACTGTCTCCTGTCACCGAGCGGGTTGCCAGCCAGTTGCGGAAACTCTCCTTCTCGGCCGCGTACTCCTTCGCGGCGCGGCCACGCGCCACTTCCATCGTGTCGGCCTTCTCGACAAGCGCGTCGTGCTGCGCCTGCAGACGGCGCCGCGCCGCGTCCAGCCGCGCCTTTGCCTGGGCATCGGCGAATTGCTCGATGACGGGCGGGCCGCCGCTCGGCGCGAACGCCATGTCGCGGATCACAAGGCTGCCGAGCATGTTCAGAAAGACCGCGAAGACGATCGCAATCACCCACGACGCGAGTCGCAGGAGCCGCGCTGGACTGGTCAGGCCGTCGCCGGAAGTCATCATTATTTTTTTGCCCTCTGTTGGAATGGCTTTCATTGTCGTCAATCTCGATACATCCGTCGATTGTCTCTTGCTCGTCGATTTCAGCCCGGCGCCGCTCCGATGGCGCATGCCGACGGTGGATTCAACCGGTCGATGCCCAGTACCGTGAGGACTGCTTTTTGGGCGCAACGGTCACTTGCCGCTCGGTTAGCAGGCAAATCCAGGGCAACTACAATCGTCGAGGCACGGCCTGGGGGCACCTCTTTGGTCCGCCCATCCTATTTGGCGTGCTCGCTTTTTTCTCTTTGCACGTCGCCGACCGGCGCATAGATACGTCGTCTACCTTGCCGGTGCCGTCGTCGCGCAATGGATTCTGTGGTTCGTCGGGATACGTATTCTCTATATCTGATTCGTTCCGGTTAAACGAAAAAGCCCGCATGTGCGGGAATACATGTCGATCGGCCGCGTCTGGATGTACCGGCGCAGGCAGCGACTCGCGTACGACGGGGCAATCACAGCGGAAAGCTCGACATACAACGGACGTTCTGCCGCGCTGACGTTCCGGACAATCCCGATGGCCGATCCGCAGGCTGTTGCCGACGCGTGGACGAGCGGAATTGCGAATCCGGTCAGCCAGTGGATCGAGATGGATTTTGGCGCGGAGCGCGAGTCGACGAGATGGCGCTGGTGCTGGTGCCGCTCATGTTTCGCAACGGGCTCCGTAATCCGCAGACGCTCGAAATTCAGTGCTCGGACGATGGGCAGGCTTGGACCGGGCTTGTGCGCGCCGCGGCGCTCGATTGGAGAGATGGGGAGCCGAAGCGCTTCGCAATTGGCACGCCACGACTTCGGGTCGCGCCGATGTCGCGTTGGCCCGGCAAGCAACGGAAGCCCGTTGCAGCGACCGGGCCTGACGAGCTGTAACAGCAACACCGTCATCTTCTTTCTGGCCGCCGTGTGCGGCCTTTTTCGTTTGGATCGCCACATGCAACTCACACCGCACTTCACACTCAAGGAATTTACGCGCAGCGATACCGCGCGTGCTCGGCAGGTCGACAACACGCCGTCGCCTGCGGCCGCTGCGATCTTGCGGCGGCTCGCGCAGACCCTTGAGCAGGGCGACCGCTGGGTGCGCGGCAACACGCCTTCCGGTTGTTTTTGGTGCGTGCTATGTGGGGTACTCGTTATTGCTGAATGGCGAGTTATTTTGTTTCTTAATTTATACTTATTTCGTGTAATTGAGTGTAATTGATCTTCCGCACGCGAGCCACTAGATTTGTTGTGCGCAAGATTTCTTATGTTGCGCCGTGAATTCAAGTGTAATTTGAATTTTTTGCCAAAATCATGATGACCAGGTCGCACTTGTCGTCAAATTGAAAACCGGAGAATGAAAATGTCAAATTATGTGCAATATGGATCAAATATCCGCATTGGCAATCTTTACGGAGGCGCAAATAATCCCAGCTATCTCGGCATCAATACCAAACAGACCACGAGCACAACTGGCGCCCTGGACCCCATTGGAACGTATAAGTCATTTAGCGACTATGTAAATGAAACGCAATGGACAATAGGGTTGGTGGAATCCTCTGGTGATGGCAGCTCCGTTTACAGTGGCGATACGATTACCCTGGTAAATGCCAGTGACGGTGGTAATTTGGCACTATTCAACAGCTATCCCCCGAATAATTCTGGCTACCCCGTAGCAACAACCACTGACACCAGCAATTCTCTGATTACCATCAACTGGACCATCATTATTACCACCAAAAAAAGCGGCCAAGATGTTGGCCTAAATTACGAAGACAACATCATTTTGGTAGCTAATTTTAATAATTTGGCAGGCGTTCTGGACACCAACGGCGCAGGTAATAATAAGCCCTTCCAGTTTTTGGTCACGGGTTCGCGTCTTGCCAATCGTGACGGCGGCAGCGGCACATGGAAGGTACTCACAGTGCAGGGCTGAGCTTAAATTTCGTGAGCCTCAACTGTTGGGGACACTGGTGGCGGGCGTAGCCCGCCATCGGCAGAGCGGAAATAGATCGGTCAAATCTCGCAACTCAATTGTTCGGCAGTCTAAATCAATGCTGAACGGCATCGCGCGTAAAATCAAATTGTGGAGGCATCATGGCTTCTGTTTATGCCGTCTTATACGATAAGAGCGGTACGTTTCTAATGGCTAAAAAGCAGATGAAGTCATACTATACCCAGGCCGACGGGGGGAAGGTTAATGCGCTTGGGTGGACGATAAATAGCGGCCCTGGGGAATATGCATTGCCTGGAGGCAAGCTGGAGGAAGCCAACATCGAGCGCGGTGCTAGGCGCGAGTTCTTGGAGGAAACCGGATTCAATTTGCCGCCTAGCCCCGACAATAATCCACCGAAAACAGTGAAATTCAATGTGAAGGGTGAGGCATTGCCACCCAATGCAACGAGCTTTGCTTTTGCGGCAGTATATTTTTGCGCAAGCGAAGAAGATGTGAAAAATACGTGGAGCAATATATCAGAAATCGCCCTACTCAATTCCAGGGATATTGTCGGGGCGATTATGCGCAGGGGCATTGAGACTTATTCAGAAATAACTTTATATGCAAGAAAGCACGGTATAAAAGAGTGGCCGGCTGATAACGAGCTGAAATGGGTTTGGCGCTGGAGCTTTTCTAATAAAAATGACTGGGCCAAGATAGAATCAATGAAGAACGATGATGATATAGGTTGGTATTACTGCATTTTGGAGTATTTGTGTTTTCACATTCTCAATCGCAAGGTGTAAGATTTTCTGGTGAATGCTATTTTCAGGATTTAAATGCAGGCGCAAGGCGTAGACCATGCATGGACGCCCCCGGTTTGCCAAGCTTTCATCTGCGACGGTTTGAAGGTTAGGATTGCCGCCATGCATCCGGACTTTAATTCCGGCACAAGCCGGCTGTCCCTGATGGGATATGCTGGTCAAGATCTCAGCAAAATAGCGTGCTCAACGGCACGTTGGTCTACACAGATTCCCTTGACCACGGTCTCACCTGTCTCGCCATCACTTTCTGATCGCCTGAGCAATCGGTGGTTTGATGCTCCTCAAACGTTGTTGCGTTGCTTGCGTGCTGTCCCGACTACGCAGCCGTATCAGCAACCGTGTAGTCGGGACGGAACTCACGATCATGCGTTAGGAGTGCCCAGATAATGCGCGTGTTCTTGTTTGCCAGCGCGACGGCGGCGACATTGGCGTTGCGTCGCCTCATCAGATTGCCGTAGGCCAAATTAAAGTTGTCACCGAGCGGTGCGGCACCTGGCTCGAATGCAGCGCGACGTTCGGCATAAGGAAGGCGGCGGTTGCCTGCCCGCACCGGCGGCTTTTGCGCTCATGCAGCGGCCTCGCGCATCAATCGTTCGCGCGTCATCCACAGATTGCTCAGAGCGAACAGCGTGTGCAACTCTGCGGGTTCTTCATCAAGCCGCGATAGCGCACCTTTAGATGCCACCGTGCGCGGCGATGAACATGGCGACGGCCGACCGGCAATAGGATTCGATTTCGTTGTCGTCAGTTGCCCTCGCCTCATCGAAGCGTGCGACAAGCAGCAGATCGGATCCTTTGAAGAGCGCGCCAAACAAGCGGGCGGACCGGTGAGCATCGGGTACGTTCAGCATCGCTTTCGCGTGCAACTGACGCAACACGGCCTCGATTTGGGCGATGACATGGGCGGGCCCGGCTTCGTAATGGAGCTTGCTTAACGACCTTTGATTCGTCTTGTCGGCCAAAACCATGGCTTCGACACTGCGGACGTCCGGACTCAACAGCGTGCGAAGCAGCGATGATCCCACCGCCATGAGCTGATCTTCAGCCGAACCGGCGATGCCTTCGGTAAGGGTCTGCGGTGCAAACTGCTGGCAGTGGGCCGCCATGGCCGCGCTGAACAGCGCCTCCTTGTTCTCGAAGTGCCGATAGATGCTGAGCTTGGATATCTTCGCGCGCTGCGCAACCTTGTCCATGGTCGTCGCTTGAAATCCCAATTCCACAAAGAGTTCGCAGGCAGCGTCGACGATCGTTTGGCGAAGCGCCTCGTTGGCGGGCCGGCCGCGCCGGCCCTGGCTATTTTCGGTCACGTCAATTCCAGTACTTGACAGTATTCAAATTCTCACATTACGATACCAAACAGTATCGCAATGTGCAAGCCAAGGGTAGGTTTCAACCGGTTGTCCAAATGAGGTTCCCCGGGCCCCGGCGATATCGAGTGCAGCATTGTCAGGCCGATCACTACAGCCATGAGCAACTTTCTTGCCAATGTCAAAGCCCTGCTCGCTGGCCGTTTCAAGCGCGTACCGCCGGGCGATATTGCACACCGCGCCCAGCCCACCCCTCCATCCACAACACGGAGCGCATCACCATGAATGACGTCGTCATCATCGGCGGCAGCTTTGCCGGCCTCGCTGCCGCCCTGCAGCTTGGCCGTGCCCGCCGCAAGGTCATCGTTCTCGATACCGGCCGGCCGCGCAACCGCTTTGCCGGCCACTCGCATGGCTTGCTCGGCCACGATCACAAGCCGCCGCTCGACATCCTGGTCGAGGCGCGGCAGCAGCTGTCGCGCTATCCAGCAATCAGCCTGGTCAATGCCCGGGCGGAGGGCGTGTCTGGCACCATCGACGATTTCTGCGTCGTCACTGACGATCACGAAAGCCTGAGGGCGCGCCGCGTGATCCTGAGCTATGGCGTCGCCGACCAGATGCCTGATGTTCCAGGCTTTGCCGAAAGCTGGGGCACGTCCATCGTGCCCTGCCCCTATTGCGACGGCTTTGAAGTCGCCGGCCAGCATTGGGGCCTCGTTTGGTCCAGCCCGCAGTCGTACCAGTCTGCCAGGCTGTTCCGCGATTGGACTGACAAGTTGACTGTCTTCACCGATGGTCATGACATTGCGCCCGATATCCAGGCCGATCTGGCGCGCCGCAACATACCTCTCGTCGATGGCCGGATCGTCGAAATCGCCCACCAGAACGGCCATATCGCCACCGTCAATCTCGATACCCGCCGCAACGTCGCAGTCGACGTCCTGTTCGCCCATCCGCGCAACAAGCCGTCCGCAAGCCTGCATGAATCACTGGGCCTCGCCACGGTCGATACGCCCACCGGCATCGTCCTCAAGGTCGACGAGCGCCGCGAAACCAGCATGCCCGGAATCTACGCCGCTGGTGACCTCGCCACACCCTTCTTGCCCTCGGTCACGCAAGCATCATCGCAGGGCGCGATGGCGGGCATCTTCGCCCAGCAGTCAATGGTGGTTTGAGAGCGCAGATTCCCCTTCTCCCGTCGCGTCGTCGCCTTCAAAAGGTTGGCGTAGATCGGCGCGGTGAAGGACGGATTGTCGAGTCAAGGGGACGACATGGCAGAGCAAAGTGCAGATCAGGTCGGTGACTGGAATGGTCAAAGCGGGGAACGCTGGGTCGCCAACCAAGCCCGGCTCGACGCTATGGTGGCAGTGTTCGGTCAGGCCGCGATAGAAGCCGCCGCACCCGCGACGGGTGAGCGCGTGCTGGACATCGGCTGCGGCGCGGGCGCGTCGAGTCTGGCTCTGGCTGCCCGCATCGGCGCGGGGGGCCAAGTGCTAGGCGTGGACATATCCGAACCGCTGATCGGCCGAGCGCGCGCGCTTGCGCCACAGGACACGCCGGCCCTGTTCATAGTGGCCGACGCCAGCGGCGCCGAGTTTCCCGAGGGCGCGTTCGACATCCTGTTCTCGCGTTTCGGGGTGATGTTCTTCGACGATCCGACAGGGGCGTTCGCCCATATGCGACGCGCACTCCGGCCGGGCGGGCGGGTCGCTTTCGTCTGCTGGCGCGGCGCGGCCGAGAACGATTGGATGCGCCTGCCGGTGGGCGCGCTCAAGGGCATCGTCCCGCCGACCGCGCTGCCCGATCCCGAAGCGCCCGGCCCGTTTTCGTTCGGCGACCGGGGGCGCGTGGCGCGCATCCTGACAGCGGCCGGCTTCACCGATATCGCTATCGCGCCCTTCGACGCTTCCGTCCCGTTCGGCGAGGGCGAAACGCGGGACGCTGCGATCGACGACGCGGTGAAGATGACGCTCGAGGTCGGCCCGCTGTCGCGTGTGCTCGCTGATCAGCCCGACGACATCCGCGCCCGCGCCTCGGCCGCGGTTCGTGCCGCCTTCGCAGACCTCCCCGGCGAGCGGTCGGTGATGATCGACGGCGCGGCGTGGATCGTCACGGCACGCAATCCGGCAAGCTGACAGGAATGAACAGGGTCGACGCCCCCGCTCGGTAGAGCTGGGCGTCGTTGGCCGCTCAGATTGATGTCCCGTCTGGCCGATGAACGAGCGCTCGCCTTGTGACAATCAGACGGCCGGTTGCGAAGCAGAGCCGACGCCTGAGCGGCCTGCCGGCGGCGCATGTGACCGGCAGTTTGTGGTCGGCAACCGTCACCGTCATATAGAATGACGCGCTTTGCCCGCCCCCCCTATGTGGTTCAAGAACCTTCAGCTTCATCGTCTTCCCGCCCCTTGGGCCGTCACCCCCGACCAGATGGAAAAATGGCTGGCGCCTCACGCGTTCCAGCCCGGCAGCAGCGTCGAAATGCAGCGCGCCGGATGGGCGTCGCCGCGTGACGACGGCGCGCTCGTGTATTCGAACAACCGGCAGATGCTGCTGCTGTTTCGCGCCGAAAAGAAGCTGCTCCCGGCATCGGTCGTCAATCAGGTCACCAAAGCGCGTGCGCTTGAAGTCGAGGAGCAGCAAGGCTTCAAGGTCGGCCGAAAACAACTGCGCGAACTCAAGGAGCAGGTGACCGACGAACTGCTGCCGCGCGCGTTCAGCATTCGCCGCGATACCCGCGTGTGGATCGATACGGCGAACGGCTGGCTCGTCATCGATGCGGCGGCACAGGCACTTGCCGACGACGTTCGCGGCCTGCTCGTCAAATCCATCGACACGTTGCCGCTCGCCGGCGTTCAGGTGGCCCGTTCGCCGGTGGCCGCGATGACGGACTGGCTGCTGTCGGGCGACGCGCCGGGGGGCTTCACCGTGGACCAGGACGCCGAGTTGCGCTCGAGCGGCGAAGGCGGCGCCACGGTGCGATACGTCGGCCACGCGCTGGAAGCGAACGACATGCGCCGGCACATCGAAGCCGGCAAACAATGCATGCGCCTCGCGATGACCTGGGATGACCGAATCTCGTTCGTGCTGACACCGTCGCTGACGATCAAGCGCGTCACGCCGCTCGACGTGATCAAGGAAGCGGCGGATCCCACCGCGCAAAATGACGACGAACGCTTCGATTCGGATTTCACGTTGATGACAGGGGAATTGGCGCGAATGCTGACCGATCTCGTCGATATCCTGGGTGGCGATCAGCAGGGCGCGATTCATCAGGCGGCAGCCTGACGCCGTCGTCGTCGAGGATCATCGCCCCGCGACGGCGGGGCGTCGTGCCGACGCGATGATTCGAGGAAGACCGTCGCCACCGTGGCGGCGGGTCGCGGCCGGGCGCTCGCGCCTCTGGCCCCTGAATAGACAACCCCGAATCGGCATGGCCGGCAGGTCATCGAAACAACGACACCCCGCCAGTCCACGGCAGTCATCCATATCATGCACGTATCGAACGGGCGCGGCTCCCACCCCGCCCGTTCGCCCCACCCCACTCCCCCTGCAAGCCTTCTTACACCACCCGCGAAATCCTTATCGAAATTGCTTCGTTCGCCTTTGCCGGCCGCGCCGCTAACGTGTTCAAAACGGCGGCGGCCCGCCATTTGCATCGCAGCAGGATGCGCACCAGCCGCCGCCATCACGACAACCGCGCCGCGATAACGGAACAGACCGGACGGGCCGCGTGCCCGCACCCCGCCAGGAACGTCCGCATCGCGCGCCCTTCGCGATGCCCATGGCCACGACCGACCGCATCATCGACACGACACCGCTCGACGTCCGCGCGCAACCGCTGATCGACGCGCTGATCGACGAGTATTCGACCCGTTACAACGCGTATCGCCCCGACAGCCACGCGTCCGCACGCGATGAGCTCGCGCGCTACCCGGCCGAACTGTTCGCGCCGCCCGAAGGTGCCTTCGTGCTGCTGTTGCGCGACGGCGAGACGATCGGCGGCGGCGCGTTCAAGCGCTACGACGCGCAGACCGCCGAGCTCAAGCGCATCTGGACCCGCACGGACCTGCGCCGCCAGGGCCTGGCACGCCTCATCGTCGAGGCGCTCGAACTGCGCGCCGCGCAGCAAGGCTATCGCCGCCTCTACCTGACCACCGGTTTTCGCCAGCCCGAAGCATGGGCGCTGTACGACCGCACCGGCTATACGCGACTGTTCGATTCGTCGATCGACCCCGAAGCGTATTTCCACCTGCGGTTCGGCAAGGATCTCGCCGATCCGTCGCGCACGTCGACGCTGACCGACCTGTGGGCGCCCGTGCCCGAACCGGTGCTGCCGCGCTGACCGCGACCGCGCCCCTGCCGCCCTCCGCTCACCGCTTGTCACCACAGGACGCTTTCATGCAACGAGCCGTACCGCTTTCTTCCCGTGCCGCGCGCACGCTGGCCGCCGCGCTGATCGGCCTGACCGCGTTCACCGCGGCCGCAGCCGCCGCGACGTTCGACCTGAGCCCCGAACAGCGCGGCCGCCCGCGCGGCGTGGCCGATGCGGCGGTCGAGCGCGCGGTGCCCGCGTCGTTCAAGTTCGCCGAACCCGGCACGCTGACGATCGGCGTCGCGCCGAGCCTGCCGCCGATCAGCTCGTATGCGACCGACGCGCGCACCGTGATCGGCTTCGACGCCGACGTCGGCCAGCTCGTGTCCGACAGCCTCGGCCGCAAGCTGAAGATCGTCGCGCTCGCGTGGGCCGACTGGCCGCTCGCGCTCGAATCGGGGAAAGTCGACGCGGTGATCTCGAACGTCACCGTCACCGAGGAACGCAAGCAGAAGTTCGATTTCTCGACCTATCGCAAGGACCAGGTCGGCTTCTACGTGCGCAACGACAGCAAGATCCAGGCGATCCGCGAGCCGAAGGACGTCGCGGGGCTGCGTGTCGTGACCGACGCCGGCACCAACCAGGAAAAGATCCTGCTCGCGTGGGATCGCGAGAACGTCGCGCACGGGCTGAAACCCGTGCAGATCCAGTACTACGACGACCAGGCGATGCGCATCGTCGCCGTGCAGTCGGGCCGCGCCGATGTCGTGTTCAGCGTGAACTCGGTGCTCGCGTACCAGAGCGCGCAGCAAGGCAAGACACGGCTCGTCGGGGCGATCAGCGGCGGCTGGCCGCGCACGGCCGACATCGCGATCGCGACGCGACGCGGCAGCGGGCTCGCCGATCCGCTCACCGTCGCGTTGAACGGGCTGATCAAGAGCGGCCGCTACCAGCAGGTACTCGACCGCTGGAACCTCGCATCGGAAGCGATCGACCAGTCGCGCACGAATCCGCCGGGGCTGCCGAAGAGCTGAGCGCCGCGCCCGCTCACCGTCCATTCACGCTCACTTCACGCTCACGCAGGAACGCCGCCCATCATGTCTTACTCGCTTTCGTTGCTGGACAAGAGTCCGATCGCCGACGGCGCGAACGCCGCCGACGCGCTGCGCTTCACCACGACGCTCGCGCAGCGCGCCGAACAGCTCGGCTACGAGCGCTTCTGGGTCGCCGAGCATCACGGCACGCCGGCTTTCGCGAGCTCGGCGCCGGAGATCGTCGTCGCGCACCTGCTCGCGCACACGTCGCGCATCCGCGTCGGCTCGGGCGGCGTGATGCTGCAGCACTACAGCCCGTTCAAGGTCGCCGAGACGTTCAAGGTACTGGCCGCGCTCGCACCGGGCCGCGTCGATCTCGGCATCGGCAAGGCGCCCGGCGGACTGCCGCTGACCACGCGCGCGCTGCAGTGGTTCCACGACAAGGCGCGCAAGCCGGACTTCGCCGGCCAGCTGGCGGAACTCGACGCGTTTCTCGGCTGGGGCGTCGCCGAGGATCACCCGCTCGCCGGCGCGGTCGCGCTGCCCGTGCCGCCTCAGCCACCCGAACGCATCCTGCTCGGCGGCTCGCCGGACAGCGGCGCGCTCGCCGCGCGCAACGGCTGGCGCTTCTGCTACGCGGGACATTTCAACGGCGACGACGCGAATATCGAACGCTCGCTGGACGCGTACCGCAGCGCGGGCGGCACCCGGCCGCTGGTCGCGCTGTACGCGGTGGCCGCGCCGACACGCGACGCGGCCGAGCAACTGATCGGGCCGCTGAAGATCTTCAAGCTGCAGTTCGTGGGCGGCCAGAGCTTCAATCTCGCCAGCGCGCAGGCGGCCGCCGAATTCGCGCGGCAGAGCGGCGCGTCCGACTACCGGATCGACGAGCTGCGCCCGACGGTGCTGGCCGATACGCCCGAACGCGTGCACCGCGCGCTCGATGCGCTGAGCCGGCGGCTCGACGTCGATGCGTTCGTGATCGATTCGCCGGTAACCGACTACGCGGCGCGGCTCGCGTCGGCCGAATGGCTCGGCGGCGCGCTGTCGGCCACGCCGTTGCAGTCGGCCCTCGCGGCCGACCACTCCCTTACCCCTGACCAGAACACGTGACGCGCCCATGACCACCCGACGATCGATCCCCTTCGGCCTGATGCTGCAAGGCGCAGGCAGCCACATGAACGCATGGCGGCACCCGAGCAACCCGCCGGATGCAAGCATCAACCTCGACTTCGCGATCCGCATCGCGCGCCAGGCGGAAGCCGCCGGCATCGCGTTCGCGTTCGTCGCGGACGGCCTCTACATCAACGAGAAGTCGATCCCACACTTCCTGAACCGCTTCGAGCCGCTGACCGTGCTGTCGGCGCTCGCGGTCGCGACGAAGAAGATCGGCCTCGCGGGCACGATCTCGACGTCGTACAGCGAGCCGTTCACGGTCGCCCGGCAGCTCGCGTCGCTCGATGCGATCAGCGGCGGGCGCGCGGGCTGGAACGTCGTGACGACGCCGCTCGAAGGCACCGCGAAGAATTTCGGCAAGGCGCATCCCGATCACGAACTGCGCTACGAGATCGCCGACGAATACCTCGACGTCGTGCAGGGCCTGTGGGACAGCTGGGACGACGACGCATTCGTGCGCGACCGCGCGACCGGCCGCTTCTTCGACCGCGACAAGCTCCACACGCTCGATCACCATGGCCGCTTCTTCCAGGTCGCGGGCCCGCTCAACATCCAGCGCTCGCCGCAGGGGCAGCCGGTGATCTTCCAGGCCGGTTCGTCCGACACCGGCATCGGGCTCGCGGGCAAGTATGCGGATGCCGTGTTCACGCATTCGCCGTCGCTCGACGAAACGGCCGCGTTCACGCGGCGCGTGAAGCAGAGCGCGATCGAGCATGGCCGGCAAGGCAACGACGTGAAGATCTTCCCCGGCGTCGGGCCGATCGTCGGCCGCACGGCTGCCGAGGCCGAAGACAAATACCAGGCGATCCGCGACCTGCTGACGATCGACGAGGCGCTCGCGTACCTGGGCCGCTATTTCGATCACCACGATTTCACGCAGTACGCGCTCGATGCGCCGTTCCCGGAACTCGGCGAGCTCGGCCGCAACAGCTTCCGCTCGACCACCGACCGGATCAAGGCCGACGCGAAACAGAAAGGCCTGTCGCTGCGCGAGACGGCGCTCGCGGTCGCCACGCCGCGCCCGAACTTCATCGGTACGGCCGAGCAGGTTGCCGACGAGCTGATCCGCTGGCACGACGCGGGCGCCGGCGACGGCTTCATCCTCGGCTTCGCGGTGCAGGCGCAGGGCGTCGAGGATTTCGTCGAACTCGTGATCCCGGTGCTCGAGGCACGCGGCCGCTACAGCCGCGACCTGCCCGGTGCGACGCTGCGCGACCACCTGGGCCTGCCGCGCAAGGCCAGCCGCCATGCGGCGCCTGGCGCGTCGCACGAAACGGCGGCCGAAGCGCACGCCTGACACCCGCCGCCGCGCCGCCCGGGCGCGGCGCGCCCGCCCGACCGATTCGAGGATTTCCACCGACATGAGCGACACGACCCACCTCGGCGGCGCACTGCCGCCGCTCTCTTCCCCCGGTGCGCGCGACGCCGGCACGCGTTTCCGGATCGTGCCCGCACGCCACCGGTCGCGCACGGCCGGCACCGTGCTCGCCGTCGCGCTGATCGCGATCGTGCTGCACTCGATCCTCGGCAACCCGCAATGGGGCTGGCCGGTGTTCGTCGAATGGTTCCTGTCGCCGCCGGTGCTGTCGGGGCTCGCGCGCACGCTGGTGCTGACGCTGCTCGGCGCGGTGTTCGGCCTCGTGCTCGGCGCGTTCGTCGCGCTGGCCCGGCTGTCGCGTTCGCGGCTGCTGTCGGCGAGCGCATGGACCTTCGTGTGGCTGTTCCGTTCGATTCCACTGATCGTGCTGCTGCTGATCCTGAACAACCTCGGCTACCTGTACGAGCATGTGCGGCTCGGCGTGCCGTTCACCGACATCGTATGGTTCGACACGCCGACGACCGACCTGATCAGCCCGTTCCTCGCAGCCGTGCTCGGCCTCACGCTGCACCACGCGGCGTTTTCCGCCGAGGTGATCCGCGGCGGCATTCTCGCGGTCGACCAGGGCCAGCTCGAAGCAGCCGCCGCGCTCGGGCTGCCGCGCGGCCGCCAGACCACGCGGATCGTGCTGCCGCAGGCGATGCGCGCGATCCTGCCGACCGCGTTCAACGACCTGATCATGCTCGCGAAAGGCACGTCGATGGTCTACGTGCTCGCGATGCCGGAGCTGTTCTATACGGTGCAGGTGATCTATCGCCGCAATCTCGAAGTGATTCCGCTGCTGATGGTCGCCACCGTCTGGTACCTGATCATCCTGACCGTGCTGTCGGCCATCCAGGTGCAGGTCGAGCGGCACTATGCGCGCGGTGCGCTGCGCAACCCGCCGCCGTCCGTCATCACGTTTGCGCTCGCGCGCCTCGGCGTGCTGTGGCGGCGCGTCGCGTCCCGTCACGCGGCATCGAGCGCGCAGGCTCACGGCGATGGCGACGCCGCGACCGCCACCGCGCCGCGCGCCGGCGGCGAAGTGGCCGTGCATGGCGTATCGAAGCAGTTCGGCATGCAGCGCGTGCTCGACAACGTGTCGTTCGTCGCGCCGCGCGGCAGCGTGACCGTGATCGTCGGGCCGTCGGGCTCGGGCAAGTCGACGCTGCTGCGCACGATCAACCATCTCGAGCGCGTCGACGACGGCTTCATCGACATCGACGGCGAACTGATCGGCTATCGCCGCGACGGCGACGTGCTCTACGAGCTGAAGGAACGCGACGTGCTGACGCGGCGCACGGCCGTCGGGATGGTGTTCCAGAACTTCAACCTGTTCCCGCACCTGACGGTGCTCGAAAACCTGGTGGAAGCGCCAGTCGTCGTCGGCGGCATCACGCGCGACGCGGCCGAGCGCATCGCCCGCACGCTGCTCGCGCGCGTCGGCCTCGCGGATAAAGCCGATGCGTACCCGCGCCAGTTGTCCGGCGGCCAGCAGCAGCGCGTCGCGATCGCGCGGGCGCTCGCGCTGCGCCCGAAGGTGCTGCTGTTCGACGAACCGACGTCGGCGCTCGATCCCGAGCTCGTCAACGAGGTGCTCGACGTGATCAAGGAACTCGCGCGCTCGGGCACGACGCTCGTGATCGTCACGCACGAGATCGGCTTCGCGCGCGAAGTCGCGGACAACGTGCTGTTCATGGAGCGCGGGCGCATCGTCGAGGCGGGGCCGCCGGCCGTCGTGCTCGATGCGCCGACGCATCCGCGCACGCGTGCGTTCCTGTCGCGGGTGCTGTGATGCGCGCCGCTCCCGACCTGCGAGGTACCGCACGATGACCGACCGACGCCAGTTCATGACCGCCGCGCTGGTCGCGGCAGCAGGCAGCCTTCCATGGCACGCGGCGCATGCAGCCGCCGCGACCGCGGATCTCGACCCGCGCCAGGCCGGCCGCATTCGCGCGACACGCGATGATGCAGCCGTTCGTGAGGCAGCCGGCTACCGCTGGGTACGCGACGGCGCGTTCACGGTCGCGATTTCACCGCACGCGCCGCCCGTGTCGACCTACGCAACCGACGCGCGCACCGTGGTCGGCGCCGATCCCGACTATGCGCAACTCGTCGCCGACGCGCTCGGCCGCACGCTCGCGCTGGTGCCGATCGCGTGGGCCGACTGGCCGCTCGGGCTGACGTCCGGCAAGTACGACGCGGTGATCTCGAACGTCGGCGTGACCGAGAAGCGCAAGGAGAAATACGATTTCACGACCTACCGGCTCGGGCTGCACGGCTTCTACGTGCGCACCGGCAGCCCGATCGCGAAGCTCGCCGAGCCGAAGGATATCGCCGGCCTGCGCATCATCACGGGCGCGGGGACGAGCCAGGAGCGCATCCTGCTCGAATGGAACAAGCGCAACGAGGCGCAGGGGCTGAAGCCCGCCGAGCTGCTCTATTTCGACGACGACGCGGCGTCGCGCGTCGCGCTGCTGTCGGGCCGCGCCGATGCGGAGCTGAACCCGAACGCGTCGCTCGCGTACGAGGCCGCGCGCACCGGCAAGATCCGCCGTGTCGGCGTCGTCAATGCGGGCTGGCCGGCCAACGCCGATGTGGCGATCGCGACGCGGCGCGGCAGCGGGCTCGCGCCCGCGCTGACGCTCGCGACGAACGCGCTGATCGGCAGCGGCCGCTATGGGCAGGCGCTCGCGCGCTGGGGCTTGCAGAGCGAAGCGATCACGCGCGCGGAGACCAATCCGCCGGGGTTGCCGTCGTTCTGAACGCGACGCCCCGAATGACATCGCCCCGGCATGCCACATCGGAAATGCCGGGGCGAATCGAAGCAGTCCCGTACGTCGTTGCGCCGCGATGCCCGAGATGCGCCTACGCCGTCATCGCCGCGTGATGCCGGTCGAGTTCCGCGACCTGCGCATGAATCGCCGGAATCAGGTCGCGCCCGTAATCGAGCGCGTCGTCGAGCGGATCGAACCCGCGAATCAGGAACGTCGTTACACCGAGCCGGTAATACGCACCGAGCGCCCGCGCGACCTGTTCGGGCGTGCCGACCAGCGCGGTCGAATTCCAGCGCGCGCCGGTCAGGTTCGCGACGCCCATCCACAGCCGTTCGTCGAGCACGTCGCCTTGTGCGGCGGCCGCCATCAGCCGTTGCGAGCCCGCATTCTGCGGCGCATGGCCGGCGATCGGCTGGCCGTTCGCGAGCCGCGCCGCGCGCACGCGCTCGCGGATCGCCTCGGCCTTCTCCCATGCGGCAGCTTCGGTGTCGGCCACGATCGGCCGGAACGACACGCTGATGCGCGGCGCACGTCCGAACGGCGCGGCCGCCGCCCGCACGCGCGCGATCTGCTCGCGCACCGCGGCGAGCGGCTCGCCCCACGTCATGTAGACATCGGCATGCTCGCCCGCGACTGCCAGCGCGGCCGGCGACGAGCCGCCGAAATAGATCGGCACGTGCGGCCGTTGCGCGCCCTTCACGAGCGGCGATGCGCCGCGCAGCCGGTAGAACGCGCCATCGTGGTCGACCGGCGCGTCGGCCAGCCAGATCCGTTTCAGCACGTCGAGATATTCGCCGGTGCGGCGGTAGCGCGCATCGTGCGGCACGAAATCGCCGTCGCGCTGCAGGTCCGTATCGTCGCCGCCGGACACGACGTTCAGCGCGAGCCGGCCGCCGCTGAACACGTCGAGCGTCGCGATCTGCCGCGCGGCGGCCGACGGCACGATCACGCCCGGCCGGTGCGCGAGCAGGATGCGGATGCGTTCGGTCGCGGCGGCCGCGAACGACGCGACGATGAAACCGTCCGCCGCGTTGCTGAAATGGCCGACCAGGATCTGGTCGAAGCCGGCGGCCTCGTGCGCCTGCGCGAAGCGGCGCACGTAATCGGGCTGGACGGCCGCGCCGCCCGGTACGTCGACCTCCGCGCCGGGCGTCGCGGTGATCATGCCGATGATGTCGACTGGCATGTCGGGGTGTCCTTGTGGTGCTTGATCGGGATTCGGGAGTGCGGCCGGCCGGTCACTGCGCGGCGGCCGTCTTCTGCGCGGGCGCCGCGAACGCGCCTGCATACGAGCGGTCGAGCAGCTTCGACGTGTCGTACGCGGCCGGAATCACGCCGGCCTTGTGCAGGAAATCGGCCGTGTTCTGCGCATCCTTCGCGGCCGTCTCGTCGACCGGGCCGACGCGCTGCCTAGCATTGTTGAGCCAGCGGTACGCGACGTCGGGTTCGAGCTTCGCGCGCTTCGCCCACAGGTCCGCGTACTCGCGCGGATGGCTGTCGACCCACTGGCGGGCGACAACCACGCGCCGCAGGAAATCGGTGATCTCGGCACGTTTGCCCGACGCGGCCTGCTCGTTCGCCGCGACGAAGCTCAGCGCCGGCATCAGCCCCTGCGCGGTCGTCACCGACCGCGCACCCTGGCGCAACGCGAGCGTGCTGACGAACGGCTCCCACAGCGACACGGCGTCGACTGAGCCGTTCGCGAGCGCGTTGGTCGCGTCGATCGGCATCAGGTACGCATATTTGACCGAATCGGCGCGCAGGCCCGCGTGTTCGAGCGCGCGCAGCACGAGCTGCTGGCTCCACGCGCCGCGCCATACCGCGATGGTCTTGCCTTGCAGGTCGGCCACGGTGCGTACCGGCGAATTCTTCGGGACGAGAATCGCGACGCCGTCGAGGCTCTGCCGCGACACCGCCACGACCTTCACCGGCGCACCGCGCGCGGCCAGCGTGAGCAGCGCGGAATCGCCGAGGAAGCCGACGTCGATCGCGTTGCCGTTCAGCGATTCGGCAACCGGCGCGGCGGCCTGGAAATGCTTCCACTCGATCGTGTAAGGCAGGTCCTTCAGCACGCCGGACGCCTCCATCGATGCCTGGATGTTGAAGTAGTTCTGTTCACCGACGCGCAGCGTGACGGTGTCCTTGGCAATGCCCGGCTGCGCGGCAAGCGCCAGCAAGAGTGCCGTGACGATTCGGCTCAGCAACATGATCTCCCGGAGGGTTGGCGGGCGGCCGCGCGATCGCGGCGCCTCGTGGTCCGCCGTGCACGGCGGCCGGCGGAACGCATGGAACCGGTGAAGATACGTCGATCCGCTTCATGAAACAAACGCAATATTCTTCTATGCAAAGATGCAAATGTTTTATGAAGTGACCCGATGCCGCCTGTCGCCTCCAGGGAACCTTGTTCGAATGAACCCTCGACAGATATTTCGCGCACGAAATAAATCGCGGACTATATTTCGCATACGAAATAACTACCCGGAACGAGGACGGCCATGACCTCCCAACCCATCGAGTTTTCCGCTGCCGACGGCTACGCGCTGCACGGCACGCTGTGGTCGCCGGGCGCGCCGCCGCGCGCGCTGGTGCTGATCCATCCGGCGACGGCCGTGCCGGAGCGGCTGTATGCGGGCTTCGCGCGCTTCCTGACCGAACGCGGCTTCGCGGCGCTCACCTACAACTATCGCGGCATCGGCGCGTCGCGGCCCGCGCGCCTGGGCACGCTGCGGGCCCGCATGCGCGACTGGATGGAACTCGACGTGGGCGCCGCGACCGCGTGGGCACGGCGCGCGTATGAAGGGTTGCCGCTGCTGGCGGTCGGCCACAGCGTCGGCGGGCATGCGATCGGGCTGTCCGCCGCGACGACGCACCTGCGCGCGGCCGTGCTCGTCGCCGCCCATGCGGGCAGCACGCGACTGATCACGCAGGCGGCCGAACGCCTGAAGGTGCGGCTGATCCTGCGCGTGCTCGGCCCGCTGATGTCGGCGCTGCTCGGCTACGTGCCGGGCAAGCGGCTCGGGCTCGGCGAGGATCTGCCGGCCGGCGTGTTCCGCGAATGGAGTCGCTGGACGACGCTCCCGCACTATTTCTTCGACGATCCGACGCTCGGTGCGGCCGAGCGTTACGCGAAACAGCAGTTGCCGATCCTCGCGCTCGGCTTCGACGACGATCCATGGGCGAACCCGACTGCCATCGGGCTGCTGGTAAGCTACCTGACCCGCGCGGCGGTCGAACGCCGCCAGATCGATCCGCACGCGGCGGGCAGCGGCCCGGTCGGGCACATGGGCTTCTTCCGCAGCCGCCCCGGCACCGTGCTGTGGCCCGACGTCGCCGACTGGCTCGCGCAGGCACTCGACACGCCGCGAACCGCGGGCCGTCCGTCCCTTTCCATTGCAGCCGGGAACCCAGCTTGAGCGAAGACCGACGACTGTTTTTCATGTTGAACATCGGCCAGCGGCGCGTGCAGCGCTGGATCGACCGCAAAGCGGAGACCGAGACGCGCGCGAGCGCCGCGCAGGCCGGTGCGCTGTTCTGCCTCGCGAAACAGGATGGCGCGCTGATTGGCGAGGTCGGCGCCGCGCTGCAGCTTGCGCCGTCCGCGATGACGGGGCTCGCCGACCGGATGGCGAAAGCCGGCCTGATCACGCGTCATGCCGATTCTGACGACGGCCGCGCGACGCGGTTGTACCTGACCGACGAAGGCCACGCGGCGCTCAAGCATGCGCGCGTGCTGCTGCGCGAGCTCAACGGCAAGTTGTGCGACGGGTTTTCCGACGACGAGCTCGATGTCGTCGCGCGCTGGCTGCATGCGTTGCAGGACCGGTTCCCAGCGGAACGCTGAGCGGCCCATTCCGGCATTGCTACCGGCGCTCGGCGGCCGTCATCGCAAGCGATTGCGATTCGCGTTCTCGATTCGATTTTCATGCCGCCGCGACGGCAATTTTTGCGCGCCTGCGGCCCTCTTCCGGCAACGCTTTCCGGCTACGCACTGTTACAAAAAACTGCCTGTCCGGCGGGATTCGAATCGCCTACATTGCAATCCACTTCGACACATTCGTCGCATGCGCCGACGGGCCTTCCCGTCCGGTCGACATCGCAGGCACGCCCGACAATCAATGAAAATGAAGAGGAGTCTTGACCGACGCGCTGGCGGTATCCAGCGCACGCGGATCGCGATGACTGAAGCGGCATCCTGAACGGCACGTATCGGCACGTATCGGCACGATGCGCGGCATGCGACGCCGCGCGCCGAATCGCGTTGCCGCGTCGTGCCATGCCATCGCACCCGTACCCGCATGTCAACGAGGAGCAGTCCATGCGACGCATGATCGTGTCCCACTCGCTTGTCACCCGCCTGTCCGCCGCGATGGCGATGGCCGCCGCCGCTGCCGCGGCGCACGCCGATCCCGTCGTCGTGTCCGGCCCGAGCCCGTTCGTCGCCTGCACCATCGGCGGCCCCGGCACCAACTACGTCAACGCCGAAGTCGAGCCGTGGCTATCGGTCAACCCGGCAAACCCGATGAACATGATCGGCGTGTGGCAGCAGGACCGCTGGTCGAACGGCGGCGCCCACGGGCTCGTCGCCGGCTACACGTTCGACGGCGGCGCGACCTGGGCACGCACGCCGCAGCCGTTCAGCGCATGCGCGCCGGGCGGGCTCAAATACGAACGCGCGTCCGATCCGTGGGTCTCGTTCGGGCCGGACGGCACCGCGTACTCGGTGTCGATCTCGTTCAACCGGTCGAACAACGGCAACGCGGTCGCCGCGTCGGTCTCGACCGACGGTGGACAGACGTGGAGCAGCCCCGCCGTGCTGATCGCGAACGACGAGCCAACGACGCAGTTCTTCAACGACAAGGAATCGGTCACCGCGAACCCCGTGAAGGCCGGCACGGCCTATGCGGTATGGGACCGCCTCGAGCTGCCGAACGGCAACCCGTACGCGAATCTGCACACGCAGGCGTTCCGCGGCCCGACGCTGTTCTCGAAGACGACCGACGGCGGCAAGACGTGGAGCAAACCGAAGGTCATCGTCCACGTGCCTTCGCGCCAGCAGACGATCGGCAACCAGATCGTCGTCGATCCGAGGAACGGCACGCTCTACAATTTCTTCGACCTGATCCAGCCACCGTTCAGCAAGGCGGCCGGCAAGGTCGCGTTCATCAAGTCGACCGACGACGGCGCGACGTGGACGAAACCGCAGGTGATCGCGGGCCTGCAGACGGTCGGCGTCACGGATCCGGTCACGGGCGAACCGGTGCGCACCGGCGACATCATTCCGGAGCCCGCGATCGATCCCGCATCGGGGCAGTTGTATGTCGTGTGGCAGGACAGCCGCTTCAACGGCGGCACGTACGACGAGATTGCGGTCTCGACGTCGAAGGACGGCGGCGCGACCTGGAGCACGCCACAACAGTTGAACACGCCGACCGGACGCCCCGCGTTCAATCCGTCGGTGCGCGTCAACAACACGGGGGCGGTGATGGTCACGTACTACGACTTCCGCGACCTGCAGGCCGGCAACACCACGACGCTGCCGACCGGCTTCTGGCGCAAGATCTCGCACGACGGCGGCACCACGTTCGCTGACGAGCGGCGCGTCGGCGGCCCGTTCGACATGAAGCTCGCGCCCAATGCCGAAGGTTTCTTCATCGGCGACTACCAGGGGCTCGACGTGCTTCCGTCGTCGTCGTTCCATCCGTTCTTCGTCCAGACCAACGCGGGCAACCTGACGAACCGCACCGACGTGTTCTTCGCGCAGTAACGCGCACCAGGCCGCCACGGCACCGCACGACGTCCCCCGTCGCGCGGTGCCGTGGCCTGCGTGTGCGGCCTCAATGCATGTCGGTCAGCACGATGCGCCCGTCGACCTTGCCTTCGCGCAGCTTCGCGAATATGTCGTTGATGTTGCCGAGCCGGTCGCGATGGATGTGTGCGCGCACCAGGCCGTCGGCGGCGAAGTCGAGCGATTCCTGCAGGTCGCGCCGCGTACCGACGATCGACCCGCGCACGGTGATGCCGTTCAGCACGGTCGAGAAGATCGGCAGCGGGAAATCGCCGGGCGGCAGGCCGTTGAGCGCCACCGTGCCGCCGCGCCGCACCATCCCGAGCGCCTGCGCGAACGCGCTGCGCGAGACGGCCGTGACGAGCACGCCGTGCGCACCGCCGATCTCCTTCTGGATCACCTTGGCCGGATCGTCGATCGACGCATCGATCGTCAATTGCGCACCGAGCTGCCGCGCCAGTGCGAGCTTGTCCGGTGAAATGTCGATGGCCGCGACGTGCAGGCCCATCGCGCGCGCATACTGCACGGCCACGTGCCCGAGGCCGCCGATGCCGGAGATCGCGAGCCACTGGCCCGGGCGCGCATCGGTGACGCGAATGCCCTTGTAGACGGTGACGCCCGCGCACAGGATCGGTGCGATCTCGTCGAACGCAACCTGAGCGGGCAAATGGCCGACGTAGCCGGGATCGGCCAGCACGTATTCCGCGTAGCTGCCGTTCACCGAATAACCGGTGTTCTGCTGGCCGTGGCACAGCGTTTCCCAGCCCGTGTGGCAGTACTCGCAATGGCCGCAGGCCGTGTAGAGCCAGGGCACGCCCACGCGGTCCCCTTCGCGCACGTGCGTGACGCCCGCGCCGACCGCCGCGACGATGCCCACGCCTTCATGGCCCGGAATGAACGGCAACGTCGGCTTGACCGGCCAGTCGCCGTCGGCCGCGTGCAGATCGGTGTGGCATACGCCCGATGCCTTGATGTTGACGAGGATCTGGCCGGGCCCCGGCGTCGGCACGGGCACCTCCTCGATGCGCAGCGGTTCGCCGAATGCGTGCACTACGGCCGCTTTCATGGTTTGGGTCATGCGTCGCTCCTGCCTGGTCGGTGAGCGATCCAGTATCCGGTTTCGGAATCGAACGACTTTGATGCGTGTCAACGCGCGGGACAATGCGCGGCGATGGCCGGTGCTTCAACGCGTCGCACCGGGGCGTGACGCCGGATTGCCGTCGATCCCGATCCGATCGCGGATATCCACGCTTGCCTCATCGAACGGTGTAGGGCTGTTTCCCGGCAGACCGCATCGACGGACACTGAATGCGGGTGATACGAACCTGGCCGGCGCGTGAGCAACGCGTCGGCACGCGCATCGCATCGCCCCGTTCAGGCGATCGTTCCGAACACCGTGCAGACGCTTTCCGCTCTCGCCGCCGTTTCACCCATCCAACAGAAACCCGACAGAACCCTGCCATCCGGCTTGGATTTTGAAATGATATAACATATCATTTCGCGTGCTCGTCCGTCTGACGCCATTCCACTGTGGGTGGGCGAGCCTCGCCGAGCCATGTTCCAACGGGTCACTGCGCGTCGCGGACGCAACAATATATCGTATCCAGCCGTGACCCGCATCGCTCGTTATCCGATCCGATTCCAACCGATTCACCGACCATGCGCGACCTCCCTCGTCTACCGCTTCGCCCGCTCTCGTCCCTTTCGCTGATGCTGTTCGCCGCCGTCGCGCACGCGCAGGCCGATACGCCCGCCGTGCCGGGCACGCCGCCGGCCACCTCGCTCGCACCGATCTTCGTGACCGCGAACCCGCTCGGCGACAGCGACCTGATCGCACCGACCGTCCAGCTTTCCGGCGATGCGCTGACGCGCCGCCAGGCCGATTCGCTCGGCGAAACGCTCAACGGGCTGCCCGGCGTGTCGACCACCACCTACGGGCCGATGGTCGGCCGCCCGATCATCCGCGGAATGGACGGCGACCGGATCCGGCTGTTGCAGAACGGCGTCGCGGCCTACGATGCGTCGTCGCTGTCGTACGACCATGCGGTGCCGCAGGACCCGCTGTCGATCGAGCGCGTCGAGATCGTGCGCGGCCCGGCCGCGCTGCTGTACGGCGGCAACGCGGTGGGCGGCGTCGTCAACACGATCGACAACCGGATTCCGCGCGAAGCGATCCAGGGCGTGACGGGTGCGCTCGACGCGCGCTACGGCGGCGCGAACTCGGTGCGCGCGGGCGCCGCGCAGGTCGAAGGCGGCAACGGCCGCTTCGCGTTCCACGTCGACGCCTTCGACCGCGAAACGAGCAAGCTGCGGATTCCCGGCTACGCGCGCAGCAGCGCGCAACGTGCGATCGACGGCCCCGACACGCCGCAGCCGTACGGCAACGTGCCGAACAGCGACGGCCGCGTGCACGGCGGCGCGGTCGGCGCGTCGTACACGTGGGCGGACGGCTTCGCGGGCCTGTCGTACAGCGGCTACGAGTCGAACTACGGCTCCGTCGCGGAAAGCGACGTGCGGCTGCGGATGCGCCAGGAACGCCTCGCGCTCGCGTCGGAGGTGCGCAATCTGAGCGGGCCGTTCACGAAGCTGAAATTCGACTTCGCGTACACCGACTACCGCCACAAGGAAGTCGACAACGGCGAAACCGCCACCACCTTCCGCAATCGCGGCTACGAGGCGCGCATCGAGGCGACGCATCGCAAGATCGGCCCGTTCGAAGGCGCGATCGGCGTGCAGTTCGGCCAGAACACGTTCTCCGCGCTGGGCGACGAGATGCTCGTGCCGTCCACGCGCACGAACAGCGTCGCGCTGTTCGGCCTCGAGGAATGGCAGGTGGTCCCGGCGCTCAAGCTGAGCCTCGGCGGCCGCTTCGAGCACGTGAAGGTCGATCCCGATCCGGCCGGCGTCGAGAAATTCGCGGGGGCGCAGCCGCGCGAATTCAACGCGGGCAGCCTGTCGGCCGGCGCGCTGTTCTCGCTGACACCCGTGTGGTCGGTGGCGGCCAACGTCGCGTACACCGAACGCGCGCCGACCTTCTACGAGCTGTATTCGAACGGCCCGCACGATGCGACCGGCCAGTTCCTGATCGGCAACCCGAACGCATCGAAGGAAAAAGCGGTGTCGACCGACCTGTCGCTGCGCTACGCGAGCGGCCCGAATCGCGGCAGCATCGGCGTGTTCTACAACCGCTTCTCGAACTACCTGACCGAGTACAACACGGGCCGCGTAGTGGACGACGACGGCGAACCGGTCGCGCCCGGCACCGACGGCTCGCTCAACGAGGCGATCTACCGCGGCGTGCGCGCCGAGTTCTACGGCATCGAGCTGGACGGCAAGTGGCGCGCCTTCGCGCGGCGCGGCCATACGGTCGACCTGCAGCTGACGGCCGACTACACGCATGCGCGCAACGTCGACACGGGCCAGCCGCTGCCGCGCATCGCGCCGCTGCGCGCGACGCTCGCGGCCGACTACGGCTACGGCCCGTTCGGTGCACGTGCGCAGGTCACGCATGCGTGGTCGCAGCATCGCGTGCCCGACAACGACTTTTCGACGGACGGCTACACGTCGCTCGGCGTGATGCTGACCTACAAGTTCCGCGTCGGCGCGACGCGCTGGCTCGCGTACCTGCGCGGCGACAACCTGACGAACCAGGACATCCGCTATTCGACCTCGGTCGTGCGCGGCTTCGCGCCGGAAGGCGGCCGCAGCGTGATGGCCGGGTTGCGCACTACGTTCTGACTCTCGGCACTTCAGACCAACCTCCTTGCGCTGAACGCTGCCGTCAAAGCGGCTGCATCGGCCGAGCAGAGCCGCGGCATCGACCAGGTGAACCTGACGATCACGCAGATGGACGAGACGACGCAGCAGAACGCGGCGCTCGTCGAGCAGGCCGCGGCCGCACGCGGCACGCGGTGCGGCTGCGCTTCGTCGCCATCCGGCGCGGCCTGTTCGCATGCACGACGTCGCGCTTCGCCGATTCGCGTCGTGCGTTCGCGGCACGCGTGCGTGTCGCACGCAGGTCGGCATAGCGCCTTCGCCACCGGCCGTTTCTACCGGCCGGCGCAGCATCGAGCGCGTGTCCGGCAATGCACATCTTCACGAACGATCGCACGCCATACGCCCTGCTTCGCATCGCATTGCGCACGCTGCGTTTGCAGCGTGCGCAAGTTCCGATCCCGTCCGTATATCGTGCGTTGCCACACCGGCGACATGGAGATCGCCCTGCATTCGCGCGTGCCTCCGCTCGCCGATGCAGACTTTTAAAACGAACGAATGACGAGTATGCTTAAAAAAGCACTCCCCGTTCGGACGGCGAATCGCATGCCCTGACTCCCGTCCGATCGCATTGCGGCCCCATCGCTTCGCGCACCGCGTGTCGATGGCGGCGTCTGCGTCTCGCGCCACGGCCGCACGAACCTTCCCCCAACAATCGTCAGGAGAGCTGGTGAGCCGACTCGTCGTCGTATCCAATCGCATTGCAGATCCCCGTAAAGCCGCGGCCGGCGGGCTCGCCGTCGCCGTGAAAGACAGCCTGCAGGAAACCGGCGGCGTCTGGTTCGGCTGGAGCGGCCGGCTGCGCGGCAGCGACGATCAACCCACGCACGGCGACGACGTGCAGATCCAGAACGTCGGCGGCATCCAGCTCGCGACGATCGATCTCGACCCGCAGGATTACGACGCGTATTACCTCGGTTATTCGAACAACGTACTGTGGCCGGTGTTTCACTACCGGCTCGATCTCGCGCAGTTCGACCGCCGCTTCGCCGACGGCTACCGGCGCGTGAACCAGTTGTTCGCGCGCAAGCTGCGCACGCTGCTGCGCCCCGACGACACCATCTGGGTCCACGATTACCAGCTGATTCCGCTCGCCGCCGAGTTGCGCGCGATGGGCTGCACGAATCCGATCGGCTTCTTCCTGCACATCCCGATGCCCCCGCCGCCGATCATGGCCGCGATCCCGGAACACGAATGGCTGATGCGCTCGCTGTTCGCGTACGATCTCGTCGGCTTCCAGACCGAGTCGGATCTGCTCCACTTCGAGCATTACGTCGAAGCGGAAGCCGGCGCCGCACGGCTGCCCGACGGCCGCCTGCGCGCATTCGGCCGCACGCTGTCGGCCGGCGCATTCCCGATCGGCATCAACGTCGACGAGTTCGAATCGCTCGCGCGCGATCGCGACGGCCTCGACATGTTCGACCGCATGCGCGACGAATATTCGCGCCGCCAGCTGCTGGTCGGCGTCGACCGGCTCGACTACACGAAGGGGCTGCCGCAGCGCGTGCATGCGTTCCGCCAGTTGCTCGAACAGTATCCCGAGAACCGCAACCGCGCGACGCTGATCCAGATCGCTGCGCCGAGCCGCGAGGATCTCGGCGCGTACGACGACCTGCGGCGCGAGATGGACAGCCTGTGCGGCGCAATCAACGGCGACTACGGCGAGCTCGAATGGATGCCGATGCGCTACATTCACCGCACCGTCGCGCGCAAGCGCTTGCCGGGCCTCTATCGCGCGAGCCGCGTCGCGCTCGTCACGCCGCTGCGCGACGGGATGAATCTCGTCGCGAAAGAGTTTCTCGCCGCGCAGGACGCAGCCGACCCGGGCGTGCTCGTGCTGTCGCGTTTCGCCGGCGCGGCCGAGCAACTGAAGTCGGCACTGCTCGTCAATCCGTACGACACGCAAGGCACCGCGCAGGCGATCCAGCGCGCGCTCACGATGCCGCTCGAAGAGCGTCGCCAGCGTCACGCGGCGCTGATGGCGATCCTGCGCAAGACCGACGTGCACTGGTGGCGCACGCGCTTTCTCGATGCACTCGCCGAAGCGGCCGAAGTCGCGGCCGCAACCGAATCCTGACGCACGCTCACACGCCGGTCGTCTCGCGGTCGAGCACCGCGCCGTTCACGTCCTGCACCGCCACCGAGATCGGAATGCCTTCGCGCATGCTCTCGGTCACCACGCAATATGCATCGAACCGGTGAAGCATGCGTGTCGCCGCCGCGAGATCGGCCCATGCCTTGCCGACCGACAGCGTCACGGCCATCGCGCCGACCCGCACTCTCCCCGCATCGTTCTGCTCCATGTCGACGTCGATATGCGCGGCCACCGGCTGCGGATCGACGCGCTGTTTCTCGAGCGCGAACAGCAAGCTCGCCGCGAGACAGCTGGCGACCGCCGCAGCCAGCAGCCGGACGGGGTTCGGGCCTCGGCCGGCGCCGAGCGGCGGCGGCTCGTCGGTCAGCACCGGCGAAAGATCGGTGCCGGCAAACGTGATCTCGAAACTGAAACGCGCGTGCTGCGCGGCATCGACCGATACGTGCGCCTCGCTCATGGGGACTCCGTGACTGGAATGAGGAAATGGAAGGCCGGCGCAACGCCGCGCCGGCGTGCGTGAGTCGCAGCGCCGACGCGACGCGGTCATGGCCGCCCGCCGGCTGCGCACGAGATTTGGACTTCAGCGCTCGGGTTCGCGTGGCGGCCCGTACGCGACGAAATCGCGCTCGACCGCGGACGCGTGCTCCGTTTCGATCGCGCCGCCGCGTGCGCCGGCTTCGTCATCCGGCGCCGCCGATGGCACCGTTGCGGGCGACGGCTCGACACGCCCGTCGATCAGGGCCTGCAGCGTGTCGCGTTCGAGCACCTCGCACGCGAGCAACCGCTGCGCGATCCGCTCGAGCGCGTCGCGACGTTCGCCGAGCGTTGCCGCGACGCGCGCATGCGCGTCGGTCAGCAACATATGCACCTCGTCGTCGATCATCCGCGCGGTGTGTTCGCTGCAGCGGCCGTCGGCCGCATGCCATACGCCCGGGATGCCGGTACGCGTGTCGCCGTCATCGAAGGTCACGAGCCCGATCTTCTCGCTCATCCCGTACTGCATGACCATGTGGCGCGCCATCGCGGTCGCGCGTTCGAGATCGTTCTGCGCGCCCGTCGACACGTCGCCGAACACGAGCTCTTCGGCAACCCGCCCGCCGAGCAGCGCATCGATCCGGTCGAGCAGCTCGCTCCTGCGCAACACGTAGCGATCCTCGGTCGGCACCTGCTGCGTATAGCCGAGCGCCGCGACGCCGCGCGGAATGATCGACACCTTCTTCACCGGATCGCAGTGCGCGCGGCTTTCCGCGACGAGCGCGTGGCCGGCTTCGTGATATGCGATGGTCAGCTTCTCCTGTGCGTTCATCACGCGGCTCTTGCGCTCGAGGCCCGTCAACGCGCGGTCGATCGCCTCGTCGAAGTCGGCCATCCCGATCGCCGGCTTGCCGAGTTCGGCCGCGTGCAGCGCAGCCTCGTTGACGACGTTCGCGAGATCCGCGCCGACGAAGCCCGGCGTGCGCGACGCGAGTTCGCCGAGATCGACGTCGGCCGCGAGCTTCACGTGCTTCACGTGCACGCCGAGAATCTGCCGGCGGCCGTTCACGTCGGGCCGGTCGATCGCGATGTGGCGATCGAAGCGGCCTGGCCGCAGCAGCGCGGGATCGAGGATCTCGGGCCGGTTCGTCGCGGCCATGATGATCACGCCGGAGCCGGCCTGGAAGCCGTCCATCTCGACGAGCAACTGGTTGAGCGTCTGCTCGCGTTCGTCGTTGCCCGACATCGGGCCGACGCCGCGCACCTTGCCGAGCGCATCGAGCTCGTCGACGAACACGATGCACGGCGCCTTCTGCTGCGCCTGCTCGAACAGGTCGCGCACGCGCGCCGCGCCGACGCCGACGAACATCTCGACGAATGCCGAGCCGCTGATCGAGAAGAACGGCACGGCCGCCTCGCCGGCCACCGCGCGTGCGAGCAGCGTCTTGCCGGTGCCCGGCGCGCCGACCACGAGCACGCCCTTCGGAATCTTGCCGCCGAGCCGCTGGTAACGGTCGGGGTTGCGCAGGAACGCGACGAGCTGCTGCAGCTCGGCCTTCGCTTCGTCGATGCCCGCGATATCGTCGAACGTGATGCCGGTTTCCTGCTGCACGTACACGCGCGCGCGGCTCTTGCCCATCCCGGTGAAGTCCTGCAGCCCGCCGCGCTTGCGCAGCATCATGTTCCAGATGAACACGAACAGCACGAGCGGCAGCAGCCAGGACGCAAGCGATGCGATCCAGCTCGTGTCGGGCACGCCGTGATAGCGGATGCCGGCGGCGGTCAGCGTGTCGGTCAGGTGCTCGTCGGTCACGCGGTTGGTCGTGAAGCGCCACGGGGCGCCGGCCTGCTGCACCGCCGCGGCGTCGGACGCCGGCAGCATCGTGCCGGCCTGCGGCATCTTCAGCGTGCCCGAGATCGATGCGGGGCCGACCTCGAGATCGTCGACGAGCCGTGCGGCGACGAGCCGATGGAAATCGCTGTATGCGATCGGCGCCGATGACGGACGCAGCATCAGCAACTGCGCGGCGAACAGCACGAAGAAGCCCGCCGCGATCAGCAATCCCGGGTAGTCGAATTTCCTGTCCATGGCATCGGGCCGGACGTGCGCGCCGGTCGCGCGCTCACGCGGGCAACCGCGCGCGACCGGCGGCGCGCGGCATCGGCGGCCATGCGGAAGCGGCAATCATCCGCGCCATCTTCGTCTCGCTGTGTCGCCTCGTTTCGTTGCATCGATGACGCCGCGACGCCACTGTCGGCCGGCGCCGCGAGGCAATCCTCGCCCGGGCGGCACGCCGCGACGCGCCGCCCCTGAATCCAGTCTAGCTCGCGCGCGCGCGTCTCGCATCGCCCGCGGCGTGCCCCGATTCGTCCGACAAACACCTATCATCTGCCCCCGTTGCCGCGTTATAGTCGCGTTCGTGACATTTTTGTGACAGCTGCGTCACCCCCGCTTTTGCGCGACGCCGGCCGTTGCCTTCCGTCCCGCGTCGCGGCAGCCTGTGCGACGCTGCCGCGCATCGAACGACCTGCCCACCCGTCCATCCGAGGAGACCACGACGTGACCGACACCCCCGATCGCCCCGACGACCTTCCCGCCGATCCCGACCGCCGCCGTATGCTCGGCGGCCTTGCCGCGCTCGGTGCGGGTGTCGCGCTCAGCGGCTGTGAAACCACGGCCGGCAGCGCGCCGCGTTCCGCCGCCGACCTGCGCCTCGACGAAGCGTTGCGCCAGCGCGTGCGCCACATCGTCGTGATCTATGCGGAAAACCGCAGCTTCGCGAACCTGTACGGCGATTTCCCGGGCGTGCGCCATCCGCTGAGCGAGGTGCGTCCCGAGCACGCGCAGCAGCTCGATCGCGACGGCAAGACGCCGCTGCCCGTGCTGCCGAAGATCTGGGGCGGGCTCGTGCCGCAGGCGCAGGAAGTGGACGGCAAGCGCTACGCGATCGCCGAGCGCGACCTCGACAAGCTGCCGAACGCGCCGTTCCGGATCACGGACGCGCAGGGCAAGCCGCTGCCGAACGGCGTGATCACGCGCGACCTGTGGCACCGCTTCTACCAGAACCAGATGCAGATTGCGGATGGCCGCAACAACCAGTTCGCCGCGTGGGCCGATTCGGGCGGCCTCGTGATGGGCCACTACCGCAATTCGGCCGACACGCTGCGGCTGTGGAATCTCGCACGGCAATACACGCTGTGCGACAACTTCTTCATGGCGGCTTTCGGCGGTTCATGGCTGAACCACATGTACCTGATTTCGGCCCAGCCGCCGCTGTACCCGGACGCGCACAAGCATCCGCATGCGGCGAAGCTGCTGTCGAAGGTCGAAGGCGACGATCCGACCGGCACGCGCCTGAAGCTCGCCAACGATTCGCCCGCGTCCGCGCTCGACGGCCCGCCGAAGTTCGCCGTCGACGGCCCGCTGACGCCCGACGGCTACGGCGTGAACACGATGGCGCCGCCGTACCAGCCGAGCTACGTGCCGCCGGCCGATCCGGGCAATGCCGCGTATGCGGATCCGGCCGATCATCGCGTGATCCCGCCGCAGGGCCATGCGACGATCGGCGATCGCCTGTCGGAAAGGAACGTCGACTGGGCGTGGTACAGCGGCGCATGGCAGTACGCGCTCGAGCATCGCGACACGGGCACCGTGCCCGATTTCCAGTACCACCACCAGCCGTTCAACTATTTCGCGAACTACGCGCCGGGCACCGACGCGCGCAGCAAGCACCTGCGCGACGCGGGGCTCGGCGACGCGCCGTCGACCAACCACTTCATCGCCGACATCGACGCGGGCCGCCTGCCGGCCGTCACGTTCTACAAGCCGCAGGGCAACCTGAACATGCATGCGGGCTACGCGGACATCGAATCGGGCGACCGTCACATCGCGACCGTGATCGACCATATCCGGCGCGGGCCGCAATGGGACAACACCGTGATCGTGATGACGCACGACGAGAACGGCGGCTGGTGGGATCACGTCGCACCGCCGGCGGGCGACCGCTGGGGCCCCGGTTCGCGGATTCCGGCGCTCGTGATTTCGCCGTTCGCGAAGAAGGGTTTCGTCGATCACACGCTGTACGACACGAACTCGATCCTGCGCTTCATCAGCCGCGTGCACGGGCTTGCGCCGCTCGACGGCGTGGTCGCGCGCAACAAGGCGTTCGCCGCGCGCGGCGCGACGCCGCCGGGCGATCTCACGAACGCGCTCGATCTCGGCTGACGGCAGACTGCTCTGGCCGCTTGGCCGCTTGGCTATTGAAACGACGACGCCCCGGGCAATGCGATTGCCCGGGGCGTCGTTCATTCCCCCCTTGCAAACGCTACGCTACGCTGCGCAGTGCATCGCACCCCGCCTGCGCGGCGTGAAGGCCCGCTTGCCGGCCGAAGAACGTCGCATCGGCCAGCGACAGCCCCGAGCTGTACCCGGCACCCCAGCGCGGCCGCCCGCAGGTCGTGCGGCCGGCCGCATAGAGCCCCGGCACCGGCGCGCGCGGCATCGACCACCTGCCCGGTCGGCAGCGTGTCGAGCCCGCCGAGCGTGAAGTGCGGATAGAACGCGTAGTCGATCCGGCAATCGAGCGCGACGAACGGCGGCCGGCCCGGTGTTTTCCCCGACCCTCGCCGTGCTCCATATGGATGATGAATCTGCTGCACAACGAGATGTTCGCGGCCTACACGGGCTATGCGCAGGGCCAGTTCGCGGAGTTGCCCGTGTTCGGGCCGGCCGGCGGCAGTAACTTCATCTCGACGCAATCGCTGTCGGAAGCGATCTTGGGTGCGCTGCAGCGCGGCGAAGCGGGCAAGGCCTACCTCGCCGGCGACGAGAACCTCAGCTTCGCCGACTACTTCGCAGCCTTCTTCCGCGCGGCCGGCAACCCGCAGGCGGTGGCGGCGCTCGACCAGGAGCATCCGCTGCTGCCGGACATCGCGATCTACTACACGCGGCGCGGCGACGTGCAGCGCGCGGTGGACGAAGGCGTCGCGCATTGCCGCGCGCAGCAAGCGAACGGCGCGGGTGTGGCGCGGATGCAAAAACGTCCCGCCGCCGGCGATGGATGCCGGCGGCGGGACGTCAGGGCGACTCCGTCGATGCGGACCGTCAGGCGCCGATGCGCTGCTCGATCTTCTTCATCGTGTCGGTCATTTCGGCCGGCAGGCGCAGCTTCAGCATATCGAACAGCGCCGCATGCAGCTTCAGTTCCTCGCGCCATTCGTCTGCGTTCATCGACGTCACGGCGTCGAACTGCTCGTGCGTGAAATCGAGGCCATCCCAGTGCAGATCCTCATACGCGGGCGACACGCCGAACGCATGCTCGCCGCCGCCACCGGTGCCTTCGAGGCGATCGAGCATCCACTTCAGCACGCGCATGTTCTCGCCGAAGCCCGGCCACACGAACTTGCCGTTCGCGTCCTTGCGGAACCAGTTCACGCAGTAGATCTTCGGCAGTTTCGCGCCCGCACCTTCGAGCTGCTTGCCGAGCTTGAGCCAGTGCGCGAAATAATCGCTGACGTTGTAGCCACAGAACGGCAGCATCGCGAACGGATCGCGGCGCACGATGCCCTGCTGGCCGACCGCCGCGGCGGTCGTCTCCGAGCCCATCGTCGCAGCCATGTACACGCCTTCGACCCAGTCGCGCGCCTCGGTCACCAGCGGCACGGTCGTCGAACGACGGCCGCCGAAAATGAACGCGTCGATCGGCACGCCGGCCGGGTTCTCCCAGTCGCCGTCGATCGACGGGCACTGCGCGGCCGGCGCGGTGAAGCGCGAATTCGGATGCGCGGCCTTGCGGCCGGTTTCCTTGGCCATTTCCGGCGTCCACGGGTTGCCCTGCCAGTCGGTCAGCTTCGCGGGCGGCGTGTCGGTCAGCCCTTCCCACCACACGTCGCCGTCTTCCGTCAGCGCAACGTTCGTGAAGATCACGTTTTCGGTGAGCGTCGAAATCGCGTTCGGGTTGGTCTTCACGCCGGTGCCCGGGGCGACGCCGAAGAAGCCGGCTTCCGGGTTGATCGCATACAGTCGGCCGTCGCGGCCCGGCTTCAGCCACGCGATGTCGTCGCCGATCGTCGTGACCTTCCAGCCGTTGAAGCCCTGCGGCGGAATCAGCATCGCGAAGTTGGTCTTGCCGCACGCGGACGGGAACGCAGCCGCGACGTGATACTTCTTGCCGGCCGGCGACGTCACGCCAAGGATCAGCATGTGCTCGGCGAGCCAGCCCTGGTCGCGGCCCATCGTCGACGCGATACGCAGCGCGAAACACTTCTTGCCGAGCAGCGCGTTGCCGCCGTAGCCCGAGCCGAAGCTCCAGATCTCGCGCGTTTCGGGAAAGTGCACGATGTACTTGACCGGGTTGCACGGCCACGCCACGTCCTGCTGGCCGGCTTCGAGCGGATGGCCGACGCTGTGCACGCACGGCACGAAATCGCCGTCCTCGCCGAGCACGTCGTATACCTCGCGGCCCATGCGCGTCATGATCCGCATGTTCACGACGACGTACGGGCTGTCGGACAGTTCGACGCCGACGTGCGCGATCGGCGAGCCGAGCGGGCCCATCGAAAACGGCACGACGTACAGCGTGCGGCCGCGCATCGAGCCACGGAACAGGCCGTTGAGCGTCTCGCGCATCTCGGCGGGCTCGACCCAGTTGTTGGTCGGACCGACGTCGTCGCGCGATGCCGCGCAGATGAACGTGCGATCCTCGACGCGCGCGACGTCCGACGGATCGGATTGCGCGAGATACGAGTTCGGGCGCTTCGCCGGGTTCAGGCGCTTGAGCGTGCCCTGGTCGACCATCGCCTGGCACAGCGCATCGTTTTCTTCCTGCGAACCGTCACACCACACGACGCGCTCGGGCTCCGTGAGCGCCGCGATGCGCGACACCCAGTCGATCAGCTTGCGATGTTTGACGAAAGCCGGCGGAGCGATCAGCGGGCCGTGTGTTGCTTCGGCCAGATTGTTTTGCGACATGAGGATGTCTCCAGATTATTGGGCGGGGATGGGGGATGCGGGGCGAGCCCGCGAGATGAGGGATGCGATTGGAGCGCAGGGTGCGGCGGCGCGCAGGACGGGACGCGCGAGCGGAGCGCGCGTCGATGCCGCGATGCGAGCGAGAGAAGGTGATGTCTCTTTAGTAAGTGCGAACACGAGTTTCGCCATACAAGCAACCTGCCGTACAACTCCATGACGGCCAGCATACCATCGCCGCTATTCGGCAAACGTTGCGTTGCAACAAGAAACAACTCTGTCGGCGAGCCGGCACGCCGGTTGCCTGTGCTGTCTTTTTACAGCGCCATTGCGCGCGCTTTGGGGACGAAACGGCCAGGGCGGCCGTCCGGCAAGGGTTTCGCGGAAGCGGCAAATTCGGCCTGCCGCGCACGCGCACGATCGACGCGAGCGCGCGCCGTGCGAATTCACGTTTTCGCTACTCAGGCAAACCCTGAATTAGGTTGCGTACACAAACATCGGACGTGAGCGTGCGGCAACCAACCCTGCTCAAAACGGCGCGCCCGGCAATCCGGGGTAATACGCGCCCACTGCCATCCCGCCGTCGACGGCTAGATCGGCGCCGTTGCAATACGACGCTTCGTCGCTCGCGAGGAACAGCGTCGCGCGTGCGATTTCGTCGGGCAGGCCAACGCGTTGCAGCGGCACGTTCGCATCGTGCTGGTTGATTTCCTCGAGCAGCGCGCCGGTCGGGTTCGGCATCGCGGTGTTCACGCCGCCCGGACGGATCGAATTCACGCGCACACCCTGACGGCCGAGTTCGAGTGCCGCGACCTTCGTCAGCCCGCGCACGCCCCACTTGCTCGACACGTATGCGGCCAGCGCGTTCACGCCACGCAGCCCGTCCACCGACGAGATGTTGACGATCGACCCGCGCTTCTGCGCGAACATGCGCGGCGCGATCGTCCGGATTCCGACAAACGTGCCGACGAGGTTGATCGACACCGCGCGTTCGAAATCGCGTTTCGACAGCTCGGTGATGCCGCCGAACGTCAGCACGGCCGCGTTGTCGACCAGCACGTCGATACGGCCGAACTGCGCCGCTTTCCGCTCCTTTCCCACCCCATGACAAAACATCTATAATTGGACAATCCATCGACCGGCACGCTGAAGCATTCGCCTCCGAGCGCGCCTCGATTCCCCGGCCCCATCTGCCCGGAGCGACATGAGCGACTACCCCGTTTTCGACACGCTGTGCGATCTGCTGAACACGTCCGGCGCGCGGTTCCGCGTGCTGGCGCATCCGGCCGAAGGCAAATCCGACGCGATCGCCGCGCTGCGCGGCACACGCCCCGAACAGGGCGCGAAGGCGATGCTCTGCACGTTCAAGGATGGCGGCGACGCCACCGCGCTCGCGGTGATTCCCGGCCACCTGAAGATCGATTTCCGCAAGGTCGCCGATGCGGTCGGCCGCCGCAAGGCAACACTCGCCTCGCCCGACCTCGCCGCCACCGTCACGCGCTGCGTGATGGGCGCCGTGCCGCCGTTCGTGTTCGACGCCAGCGTGACGCTCGTCGTCGATCCGGCGCTGGTCGAACGCAACACCGAGATCGCCTTCAACGCGGGGCGCCTCGACCGCTCCGTCGTGCTCGACGCAGCCGACTATGTGCGGATCGCGCAGCCGCTGCTCGCCGACATCACGCGGCCGGAAGCCGCGGACGGCGAGTAACGCGCCGGTTGGCCCTTTCCCGAACTCGTCGCATCGATCCGGAACCTGCACGCGAACCCATCATGACCACCACCCGGAAAAAGGCGCTGTCCGAGCAGGCATCGCTGATCGAACAGGTGCAGCGCATTGCCGAAGGACTCGGCGCGATGTTCGCGCCGTTCACCGAGGTCGTGGTCCACGACCTGCGCACGCCGAAGCACGCGATCCTCGCGATCCACAACAACCTGTCCGGGCGTGCAGTCGGCGATCCCGCAACCGAGCTCGGCCTCGCCCGCATCGCGGACGACGATTTCCCGCAAGTGCTCGCGAACTACCCGAACCGCTTCGCCGACGGCCGCACCGCGAAAAGCACGTCGATCGGCATCAAGGATTCGACCGGCCGCTATGTGGCCGCGCTGTGCCTGAATGCCGACGTCACGCTGTTCCGCGGCTTCCAGGGCATGCTGAACCAGTTCTGCACCACGGACGGCGAAGCCGTCGCCGAAACGCTCGACCCGGCCGGCGCGGACGCGATCCGGCAACGCATCGACGCGTTCGCGATGCGCCTCGCGACCACACCGCGCGAACTGAAGACCGACCAGCGCCGCGAGCTGATGCAGACGCTGAAGGCCGACGGCTTCCTCGAGGTGCGACGCGCGATGGAGATCGTGTCGCAGCATCTCGGCGTCTCGCGCGCAACCGTCTACAACGACGCGAAATGACGCAAGCGCGATTCCCGCGCTGCGTTCCTGCTGACCGATTTTCACGACCACTGGGCAACCCATGAACGCTCCGACTCTCCCCACATACGACGACGTTGCCGCCGCCGCGGCCCGGCTCGAAGGCCACGCGCACCGCACACCGGTGATGACGTCGCGGACGATCGACGAAGCGCTCGGCGCACAGGTGTTCTTCAAGTGCGAGAACCTGCAGCGGATGGGCGCATTCAAGTTCCGCGGTGCGTTCAACGCGCTGTCGCGCTTCGACGCGGAGCAGCGCCGCAACGGCGTCGTCGCGTTCTCGTCCGGCAACCATGCGCAGGCGATCGCGCTGTCGGCGCGCATGCTCGGCATTCCCGCGACGATCGTGATGCCGCAGGATGCGCCGGCCGCGAAGATGGCCGCGACGCGCGGCTACGGCGGCAAGGTGGTGACCTACGACCGCTACACCGAGGATCGCGAACAGATCGGGCGCGATCTCGCGGCGCAGCACGGGCTCACGCTGATCCCGCCCTACGACCACCCGGACGTGATCGCCGGCCAGGGCACGGCGGCCAAGGAACTGTTCGACGAAGTCGGCCCGCTCGACGCGGTATTCGCGCCGCTCGGCGGCGGCGGGCTGCTGTCGGGCACCGCACTCGCCACACGCGCGCTGTCGCCGCACGCGACGCTGTACGGCGTCGAGCCGGAAGCCGGCAACGACGGCCAGCAATCGTTCCGTTCCGGCGCGATCGTGCATATCGACACGCCGCGCACGATCGCCGACGGAGCGCAGACGCAGCACCTCGGCAACCTGACGTTCCCGATCATCCGCCGCGACGTCGACGACATCCTGACCGCGACGGACGCGGAACTGGTCGACTGCATGCGTTTCTTCGCCACGCGTATGAAGATTGTGGTCGAGCCGACCGGTTGCCTGTCGTTCGCCGCCGTGCGGCGGATGAAGGACGCGCTGCAGGGCAAGCGCGTGGGCGTGGTGATCAGCGGCGGCAACGTCGATCTCGAGAACTTCTGCGCGCTGGTATCGGCGCCGGCATGAAGGTCGCGGCGTGCATGAATTTTCCGTCATCCGCGCCGCACCGCTCCTTCGCATCGCGTTAAGTTTCGCGCCCTAGACTGATTACGTTGTCCCGCAGTCAGTCGTGAAGGAGCCACCATGAAAACGCACGCGATCGTCGCCGCCGCCCTGGCGGCTGCTTCCCTTTCGGCGTTCGCTCAACCGGGCGTGACGTCATCCGGTTTTCCGGCCGCGTCGCCGCACGACGCCGTCGCGCAAGCGACGCATCGCTCGCCCGGCGCGTTGCCGCACGCCGGCTTCATGCTCGCAAAGATCGATCAGAACAATACGCCACCCGATCGCGGCGGCGACCCGAGCGGCCGCACGCACGCCGGCACGCACATGTGACGGCGCGCGCCGGGCGCGGCTGCCGCGCCCGGCCCACAGAACGACGGCAGCGACGGATCGCGTGAAGCGAGGATGTCGTCGGTACGCCGCGGCAGCGCGCCGTCGATCGTCTCCGGTTGCGGCATCAGCCAGTAGCGCCCTGCACGGATGCCGTCGAACACCCGCTCGGCGAACGCGTCGGGCGTGAGCCCGTGCGCGTTCAGCATCGAGCGCATCGTGTCGACGAAGCCGTGCACCTCGGGCCGGTCGTGCGCCGCACCGAACGGGTCGTTGAAGATGCCCGTGTCGCGCCGAGCCGGTTCAGGCGCGATCGCACGAGTGCGAGCCACCCGGTTTCGTCAGACATGAAACGCAGCACCAACGCACAATAGGAAGGATTTCGAAAGACCCGCCCCGGCAATGACGTTTTTTCGCATCCCCGTGCGACCGGACAATTGACGCACCGGAGCGCACGCCATTACCCTTGCGCGCTGATGGTTCCCAGGAATGGGATCAAAAGGGAACGCAGGAGAGGCCGCGCCTCGAATCTGCGGCTGCCCCCGCAACTGTGAGCGGCGAATCCGTGCCACTGCATGCCACTGGGAAACCGGGAAGGCCGGCACGAATGACGACCCGCGAGCCAGGAGACCTGCCATCGACCCGAGGTCCAAGCAGCCGCACCGGGCGGGGTGTCCCGGCGCGCCAGGCACCGCCGTTGGCGGTCGCCCGTTGCATGGACGGCCCGACCTCAGGATCCGCCCGATGTCCACTGTTACCGCATCCGCCTTCGCACCGGAAGCGTCGCGCCGGCACGCCGCCGGCATGCACGGCCCGCCCGCGCGCACGTGCCGTTCCCTATCGATCGCGTCCGCCGGCATGCGCCGCCCCGACGCTCGCGACAACGGCCCGCTCGGCCTGGTCGCACGATAGCCCGATTACCGATAACAAGACCGGTGCTGCCCGCCGCCCGCTCCCGATCGCCGCATGCGCAGCCCGACGACAACGACAGCCTCATGAAGATTCGACACCTCCTTGCCACGTCCGCCGCGACCGCGCTCCTGTCCCCCCTCGCCCACGCCGTCGGCGACACAATGGCCTCGCAACCGGCCCCGGCCGCCGAAGGCGCCGACCTGCCGACGATCAACGTGACCGACACGCGGCGGTTGCCCGAGTCGTTCGACCAGCGCTATGCGACGACCCAGGTGCTCACGCGCACCGATCTCGACCGGCTGTCGCCGAGCGACCCGAGCATCACGCAGGCGCTCGCGACGCTGCCCGGCGTGACCGTCTCGCAGAACGGTGGTCCCGGTTCGTCCGCGTCGGTCAGCATCCGTGGCTCGTCGGCAAGCCAGGTCGCCGTGTTCATCGACGGCATCCGGATCGGCTCGCCGACCACCGGCATCGCGCCGTGGGCCGACCTGCCGACCGAAGCATTCGAACGGGTGGAAGTGATTTCGGGGCCGGCTGCCGCGTCGTTCGGCGCCAATGCGATGGGCGGCGTCGTGCAGCTCTTCACGCGCCGCTCGGCCAACCAGCCGAACCAGACCACCGTGTCGTTCGGCGGCGGGTCGAACAAGACGTTCGACACGCAGCTCCGCACGTCGGGCACGGTGCCGTCGACCGGGCCGCTCGCCGCGCTCGGCGGGCTCACCTACTCGCTCGGTCTGCATGCCTACAATACGGCCGGCATCGATTCGACGCAGCCCGTGTTGCCGTACCACGAGGCCGGCCGCAACCCGTATCACGCGCAGGATCTCGATGCGCGCCTCGGCTACGCACGCGACAACTGGTCGGTCTCGACGTTCGCGCTGTATCACCGGTCCGATCTGTCCTACGACAACAGTGGCTATGCGAACCGCCAGCTCGATCATCAGTTGACGACCGGTATCGCGTTCCACCTCGACATCACGCCGGACACGCAGTTCGACCAGTCCTTCGGTTATTCGAACGATCGCCAGTTTCTCTATGCGAGCGATCCGGCCATCCCGACCGACCGGATCGATTCGCAGCGCATCAGCACGTCGACGTCGCTGACGCATCAGGAGCGCGGGTTCCATCTGTTCGGGCTGCCGCTGTCGGGCGAGACCAAGCTCGCATACGATTTCACGCGTGAGCAGGCATTCCTGCCGGTCGACATTCCGGGCGGTGTGCCGACGCGCAACGACTCCGCGTTCTCGCTGCATCAGTCGGCGACGCTCGGCAGCGTGACCATGTTCCTCGCGGGGCGTCATGAAATCATCGCCGGGCAGTCGGTGAATACAGGCAACGCGGCGCTGTCCTGGGCGATCACGCCGGTGTATACGGCGCGCGTGTCGTACGGCAATGCATTCAAGCTGCCGTCGTTCAACGACCTGTACTACCCCGGCTACGGCAATCCGAACCTCAACCCGGAACGCAACACGTCGGTCGAGGCGGCGGTCGATGCGAACACGTCGTACGGCACGTTCACGGCCGCGATCTACGACACGCGGGTCACCAACCTGATCGCGTACAACCCGGCGACGTTCTCGCCGATGAACATCGGCCGCGCGCATATTCGCGGCATCGACCTGTCGTACAAGGGAACGATCGGCCGCTCGACGCCGGTGAGCCTCGCGGTCGGGATCCTGAATCCGCAGGACGAGACCAACGACTCATGGCTCAACCGCCGGCCGCGCCAGACGGTCAGCCTCAACATCGATCACACGTGGGATGAACTGCACCTGCATGCGTTGAGCACGGGGGCGTCGCTGCTCTACGGCGGCACGACGTTCGACGATCCGGCGAATTCGACCTATCTGCCTTCGTATCTGACGGTGGGCCTGCGCGCGTCGTACCGGATCAATTCGCACCTGACGGTATCGGCTACGGTGTCGAATCTGTTCGATCGTCAATATATGACCGCGTATGGATACAACACGCTTGGGCGGACGGCGTTCGGGAAGGTGAGTTATACGTTCTGATGGCCGATCGGGAGGCCTTGGCGCGGAGTGCGGCGAGGCCTTCCGTTGGAAAGCTGCCACCGGTCTTTTGAAACGGGGGATTCCGCCCCAAACCTGTCGATGGGCAAGGAACTACTGAACGGCCGGCCTTCGGTCGCATCATGGATGTTGCTGTCCGTATCGACACTGTTAGACTGCCGACGGCGTCCCCGCACATTGACGCCACCAGTCAGGACAGTGACATGACCGAATGCGTTCTAACATTTGCCAGTCAGATCGAATGGGAAAGCTGGTTAGGGCAAAACGGCAGCACTTCGACCGAAGCATGGCTGCGCCTGGCGAAAAAAGGCACCCGGAAGCGAACCGTCACCTACGAACAGGCGTTGGAAAGCGCCCTCTGCTACGGCTGGATCGATGGTCAAAAGCGGGCTGAAAGCGAGCAATACTGGTTACAGCGCTTCACCCCGCGCTCCGCAAAAAGCATCTGGTCCAAACTCAACAAAGACAGGGCTGAAGCGCTGATCGCCGCAGGCAGAATGCGCCCGCCCGGTTTGTGCGAAATCGAGAAGGCCCGAAAGGACGGCCGCTGGAAGGCGGCCTATACGTCGGCCAGCAACTCGACCGTGCCGGACGACCTGCAGGCGGCTTTGGACGCCAATCCGGAAGCCAGGAAGTTTTTCGCAACACTGAACAGCCGTAACCGTTATGCCATCCTGTTTCGGGTACAGAATGCGAAAAAGCCGGAAACACGGGCGCGCAAGATCGGGGAATTCATCGACATGCTGAATCGCGGCGAAACCATCCATCCATAGATTGTTCGCTGACTGACATTCAGCCAAACGGGGCATATGACCTGTCATCGCCGCTTCGGCTCGGCGGCCGTCATATGTGGCCCATACCCGAAGGACTCTTGCTCGCCGATACGAGGCAAGTAACGTAACGCGCAATCCTGAGCGCAGCGACTGAGGTGAACCATGGATCAAGGCGGAGACTTCATCGTACGCACCATGTCGGCCGACGAGGTGGCCATGTCGGTCGAATGGGCGGCTGCGGAAGGCTGGAATCCCGGCCTGCACGATCCCGCCTGTTTCAGGGAAGCGGACCCGGCCGGGTTCTTCGTCGGCGTCTGGCGCGCCGAGCCGGTCGCGTGCCTCGCCGCTGTCGCCTACGACGAACGCTTTGGCTTCATCGGCCTCTACATCGTGAAACCCGGGTTTCGCGGCCACGGCTTCGGCATGCGAATCTGGCAGCACGGCATGCGTTATCTTGGAGAACGCAACATCGGGCTCGACGGTGTCGTGGCCCAGCAGGCGAACTACCGGAAGTCCGGATTCGATCTCGCGTACCGCAATATCCGCTATGAGGGGCACGTGGACGGCATAGGGTGCGCGCACGTGGTCGAAGCGGCCAACGTGCCGTTCGAGCAATTGCTTGCCTACGATCGCGCGTGCTTTCCCGCGGCGCGCGAACGTTTCGTCTCCGCGTGGATCGCGCAGCCGGATGCCGTTGCGCTCGCGACGATCGACGCCGGCCGTGTCGCCGGCTACGGTGTCGTGCGCCGCTGCGGGACCGGCTGCAAGATCGGCCCGCTCTTCGCCGATGACGCAGGCGTTGCCACCGGGCTGTTTCGCGCGCTGGCCGCGCGCATGCCCGGCGAGATCATCGTGCTCGACGTGCCGGAAACGAACCCTGCCGCCGTCGCGCTGGCGGAACGGCACGGCATGACGAGCGTCTTCGAAACCGCGCGGATGTACACGAAAGTTGCCTCGGCGATTGCGATCGATCGTGTGTTCGGGGTGACGTCGTTCGAGCTGGGGTGATCGTCCCCCAATCACGCATCGGAACAACCGGAACGCACGGAAAATTGCTCCCGCGATAAAACCTAATATAATTAGCATTTTCACTAATCAGCGTAGCATTCACCATGGCACGCGCCGGTATCACCCTGGACAAACTCGTCGAAGCCGGCGCACATCTCGCCGATGAAACCGGCTTCGAGCACCTCACCGGCGCGGCGCTTGCGCGTCACTTCGACGTCAAACTGGCCAGCCTGTACTCGCACATCCCGAGTTTCGAGGACCTCAAGAGCCGGATCGCGCTATTCGCGCTGAAGGAACTCGCCGACCGCTCGACCGACGCATTGGCCGGCCGCACCGGCAAGGACGCGCTGGCCGCACTCGCCAACGTCTATCGCGACTACGCGCGCGAACACCCCGGCCGTTTCGCGGCCGCGCGCCACCCGGTAAGCGCCGAGCGCGCCGCCGAAAGCGCGGGCGGCCGGCTCGTCAGGATGACCTCGGCCGTGCTGCGCAGCTACGACATTCCGGAATCCGAACAGGTGCATGCGATCCGCCTGCTCGGCGGCTTTTTCATGGGCTACGTCACGCTCGAAAGCGCGGGCGGGTTCTCGCACAGCGCACCGGCTTCCGACGCGTCGTGGTCGCGCAGTCTCGATGCGCTGGACGTGATGCTGCGCCACTGGCCTTCCGCCGCCTGACTCGCCCAACGTCCAACGGAACCGAATCGATGAAAGACAAACCCGACGGCGTCGTCCTGCCGAGCCGTGTCGTCCCCTTCCCCACCTCGATCAGCGAAGCAGCGCGAACCGCGTTGCAACGACTGGTCGGCAGCGACGGCGTGCCGCTGAACGCGCTGCACGTGATGCCGGCCCCGGACGATTTCGACGCATGGATGCGCGTAAAGGCAGCTGCCGACGCGCACTACGCGGCAGCCGTCGAGCAGCTCGGCGGCTCTCTGCGTTCAAGCGTGGAGACGATCCGGGCCGGCGCTGCGGACGTGCATGTCGCCACGCCCGAAGCGGCGGCTTCCGATGAATGCGCATACATCGACCTGCATGGCGGCGCGCTGGTTTTCGGCGGCGGCGCCGCGTGCCGTGCCGGCGCGCAGATGCAGGCCGACCGGCTCGGCATTCGATGCTACGGCGTCGACTATCGCCTGCCGCCCGAACACCCGTATCCGGCCGCACTCGACGATTGCATCGCGGCGTATGCGTACGTGCTGGAGCGCTACGCGCCGGAAAACATCGTCATCGGCGGGCGCTCGGCGGGCGGCAACCTCGCCGCCGCGATGGTGCTGCGCGCCCGCGATGAAGGCTTGCCGCTGCCAGCCGCGCTGGTGCTGCTGTCGCCGGAAGTCGACCTGACCGAATCCGGCGACAGCTTCGAAACCCATCGTCTCGTCGATGTCGTGTTGCCGGCGTCGCTGATGCCGAACAACCTGCTCTACGCGAACGGCGCCGATCTCGCGCATCCGTATCTGTCGCCGCTGTTCGGCGATTTCTCTTCCGGTTTCCCGCCAACCTTCATCCAGAGCGGCACGCGCGACCTGTTCCTGTCGAACGCGGTGCGCCTGCATCGCGCCTTGCGGCGTGCACAGGTGCCGACCGAACTTCACGTATTCGAAGGGATGCCGCATGGCGGGTTCATGGGCGCGCCCGAGGACAGGGAGTTGAACCAGGAAATCGCGCGCTTCGTGCGTGCGCATTTGCCGGCATTGAATTGAATCCGTCGAGTGTCAACCGATGAACCGCAAACCACACAAGGACGACATCGGCATCGGCCCGGATCGCTGGATCGGATTCGGCGATCTGTCGGGCGGCCAGGCGCAGGCGGTTGCGATCGATCCCTATCTGGCAGAGGTCATGCCGTTGATCGATGCACTGGAGACGGACTGTGTCGCCGCATGCTGCGGCATCGACGCGTTCGGCTTCTGGCCGGACGAGATCGCGGTTGCGGTGAGCACGCGGGATCGCGATGCGCTGGCGCGGCTCGCCGACGATCTGCTGTCGGTTCAGCGTTCGATCGACGCGTTGCCGTCCGGTCTCGTCGTCAGCACGCGAATGAACCAGTATTTCCGGAAGGCGGTCGTGCTCGAGTTGCTCGCGCATATCCGGACGACGATCGACGCTATCCGGTCGCCACGCGATGCATCGACCTAAATGACACCGCGCACGCCCGCGACCACCTGAATCACGCCGAATACCGCGACGACCGCAGCCGACACGCGCGACAGCCCGTGCATGAACGCGAACGACATCCTCGTGCGCAGCGCGGCAGTCGTACCGCTCAGGCACAGCCACCACGTCGCGGAGCCGATGAACACACCGGCGACCATCAGCACCACGGCCGGCCACATCGCCCCTTCCCCCGCGCCCGACAGCGGGCCGAGCGCTGCGAAAATCCCGACGAACGACAGGATCGTCATCGGGTTCGACAGCGTCAGGCCGAACGTCGTCAGGAAATCGCGCAGGACGGTCGTGCGCGGCAGGTCGCGCTGTGCCGTCGACGCGGCCGGCGCCTGGCGCGCGATGCTCCACGCCAGCCACACGAGGAACGCGCCGCCGCCGATTTTCAGGGCGACGGTCAGCATCGGGAATGCCGTGACGATGCCCGCGATGCCGACCGCACCGAGCAGGCCGTAGATCGCATCGGCGCACGCGGCGCCGACGCCTGTCGCTAATCCCGCCTGAAAGCCGCGGCTCAGGCTGCGCTGGATGCACAGCATGCCGATCGGCCCGACCGGCACCGCGATCGACAGCCCCATCACGACGGACTTGATGAACAGCATCGCCTGCTCCTTGCGACATGTAACGTGTTGAACAGGCATCGTAGGGAAAGTCCGGTCATCGCTGAATGCGGTTTCTAAGGAAAAATGGCCACTTCACCTTAAAAAATCCCGCCGCAATGGACGATCTGGACTGGAAGATATTGGCGCAGTTGCAGGCCGACGGCCGCATCAGCTACACGGAGCTCGCGCGCCAGGTGCACCTGTCGGTGCCGGCGGTGACCGAGCGCGTGAAGCGCCTTGAAGCAGCAGGCGTCGTCGAGGGCTACACGGCCCGGATCAATCCTGCCGCAGCCGGCTATCCGGTCAGCGCGCTGATCGGCATCACGGTGCCGCAACCGGCGAAAGCAAAATTCCTGCGGTTGCTGGAGACGATTCCCGAAGTCGTCGAATGCCATCACGTGACGGGTGCGGACTCGTATGTCATGCGACTCGTCGCGATCGGCATGACGCATCTCGAACAGCTGATCGAACGCATCAACCTGTACGGCGAAACACGCACGTCGATCGTGATGTCGACGCCGCTGCCCGCACGCGGGCTGGCGCGGCCGCCGTCGCAGCGCGACGTCGTTCGCGATTGACGCGGCGAGCGGCCTCGTCCGATCCGCCTCCCGCAGGAGACCATCGAGAAGTCACGATCGGCGGTAACCGGAGGCCATTTTTCGTTTGGCCGGTTACCGCCGTGACGATCGGAACCGATCGACTATTTGCCGGCCAAGCCGCCAAGCAGGCCGCCCACCAGCCCCGTAACGGGCGCGAGCGGATTGGAGAGACCACCCAGCGGCGAGCCGCCGCCCGTGCCGGTCGCGGAACCGTCGTGGACGATCGCCGGCATGCCGCCGACCACGCTCGTCACCAGGCCGGCGACCGGCACCGCGCCGTTCGCCCCGCTCGGATTCACGAGGCCGCCCGCATTGGTCACGGTGTTGCCAACCGCGCGAACGACCTCGCCGACGCCGCTGACCAGCGGCTGGGGCGACGTGGACGTCACCTTCCATCCCGCCGACGTGATCGCGCCGCCGATCTGCCCGAGCAGGCCTGCGACCGGCTGCCCGAGGCCGGTCGCCGTGCCGACCTGCTGCGTGACCTGGCCGACGGTCGTGACGAGCGGCGTGATCGCCGTGCTGATCGCCTGCGTCGCCTGCTGGACCGGGCCCGACGAAAGCGCCGAGCCGAGCGTGGTGCCGCCCGTCTTGATACCGCCGGCCACCGTGTCGAGCAAGCCGCCGACCGGCGTCGTGAGCGGCTGCAACGGCGACAGCGGGCCGGCGCCGAGCGCCTTCACAGTGTCGCTGAGGCCGCTGACCGGGTTGCTGGTCGAGCCGACGATCGCGCCAAGCCCGGCAACCGTCGTGCCGACGGGGTTCGCCGTAAAGCCGGTCTGGCCGATGCCGTTGCTCACGGCGTCCGTCGTGTCGCGGATGATCGTGCCCGCGCCGGTGACCGTGTTGCCCAGGCTGGTGGTCACGCCCTTGCCCACTCCTGGCGGGCTCATGCCGCTGATCGTGGCGCCGGCGTCCATGACGACCACGCCGACGGAGCTGATGATGCCGTTCGTGCCGGGGGTGCCGCTGGTTCCGCTTGTGCCGCCGATTCCGCTTGTGCCGCTGGATCCGCTTGTGCCGCTGGATCCGCTTGTGCCACTGGATCCGCTCGTGCCACTGGATCCGCTCGTGCCACTGGATCCGCTCGTGCCACTGGTTCCACTCGTGCCACTGGTTCCACTCGTGCCACTGGTTCCGCTCGTACCGCTGGTACCGCTCGTACCACTGGTTCCGCTCGTGCCACTGGTTCCGCTCGTGCCACTGGTTCCGCTCGTGCCACTGGTTCCGCTCGTGCCACTGGTTCCACTCGTACCGCCGGTTCCGCTTGTGCCACTGGACCCACTCGTGCCGCTGGTCCCACTCGTACTCGTCCCGATGTTGTTACCGCTCGGCTTCGGCGCCGTAACATCGCTGCCGCCGCACGCAGCCAGTGCGCAGGCCGCGGCAATGGCGGCAAGTGCAACGTTCGTCTTGATGAAATGATTGTGCATGGAAGCCCCGTTCGCTTTTCAGCTCGATCATCCCGACAAGCATCTATCGTGCCATTGCGATCGGCATCAACGACGACCTCCCACCCACGCCCGACCGCCGCGTCCCAACGGCCGTCCGGGGTGCGACGCATGGCGTCCGGGCTCGCCTTCACAGCTGCGAACAAGCGTTCCGTTTCGGGTAACGCGTGCGTAACACGGGCCCTGCGTTACGTAGCATCGCGTGGCGAAAGACGGACCACAACCGGCCGCAACCGGCCATTACCCGGCACACAGCAATTCCGCGCGTCCGCGCCGGCTTGACCATTGCGGCCCGTCACACGATCAACGTCACACCGGCCCACGCAATCAGCAGGACACCCAGCACACGTCCGACACGTTCGCCGCCGGGCAGGATCTTCTCCGCAAACACGAAGAACGACAGCGCGGCGATCCACACGACGTTCATCACGCCGCCGACGAACAGCAGCGCCATCAGCAACCAGCAGCAGCCCACGCAAACCATGCCGTGCCGCGCGCCGAGCAGGAAGCTGCCGGCGACGCCCGGACGCCAGTGCGCAACCAGGAACCCGGCCGGCGCCCGGCATTGCCGAAGGCACGCGCGTTTCAGCGGCGAGAATTGATAGAGCCCGGCGAGCGCCAGCACGATCGCGGAAAGGACGGCGCTCTTCGACCACAGCATCATCGCGGAGATCAGCCCGGCCGGCTGAAGCATCGCCTGAAGCAACGCCGCGCCGATCGAGAAGGCCAGCCACGCGGCAAGATAGCCGGCCAGCAGCGACAGCGACGTGAACGCCGAACCCGCCCCGTCCACGCCGCGCTGCCGCAGCACACGCCGGTACAGCATCACGAGCGGTGCCGCGCTGGGCGTCATCATCGCGATCATCATCACCCACCACATCACGATCACGGTCGGCAGCGACGGATCCATGCCGCCCATCGCGTCCGTCAGGCGATGCGGAAAGAGCGCAACGGTGGTCATCTCCAGCGCCGACATGCCGGTTCCCGCGCCCGTCCAAAGATAGAACCAGCACAGGCCGACGAGCGACGCGATGCCGAGCAGCGTGATGACGCGCTCGCGTGCGAGCCAGTGGTCGACGGGAGTCATGCCGCGACGCGATGCCTGACCACGCCGTGGTTGTTCAGATGCAACCGCGCGAACTGCGCATAGCTGCCGTCGAGGGTCAGCGGAATGTGGCCTTGCGAGCGCGACGTGCCCGAGCCGATTTCGGCCAGCTCGTATTCGAAACCGTGCGGCAGGTCGATCCGCGCACGATGCTCGGCGCCCGTCACCGGATTGAGAATGGGATCGCCCGCGACGTCGAACACGCCGTCGACGTGAATCCGGCCGCGCCTGGCATCGACATCGACGTCGAAATCGATCTTCGTGAAGATCGGATCGAACGCCTGCTCGAGCGTCGCAGCGTATACCGAGAACATCGTCGCAAACGGATCGGTATCCTGACCAGTCATGATCTTCAGCACCGCCTCGCGCTGTGCCGGGCTGGCGCGCTCGTCGACGATCGGCTGGCACCGGCCCCGGCCCTCGTGGACCGCCCCCGGCCACTCGAACACGACCGCGATCCTGACGCCGTCGAGCACCACGTCGCCGTAGTGGCCGCTGTCGATCGAAATCGCCCCCATCGCCGCGCAATTGCCGTTGGTCGGCAGCGCATTGAACTGGCAGGGACAACCGTATGAACAATTGCAATTCATCAATTCGGTTCCCTGAATTTCCCACGGCGTCATGGCTCCACCTCGCGCTCGGTTACACATGAATGTTTCGAATCTAGTGCACGGCACAGGGGAAATCAAAGCCGTCATGGCGGCCCGAATCGACGCATGAAAACCGTCTGTCAAACACTCGTGGAAGACGTTTCGACACGCTCGCGCAAGACTGCACCGGCGGGCGTCGGCTCATGCGAATCCTGTACGGATCTCACACGACCAGCGACGCGACGATCGCGCACCACAACGCACTCGCGCCGCACAGAAACACGCGCCGCGCGACGAACATCCGCGATTCGTCGTCGGGGGTCTTCATCGGCGATGTCGCGAGAAACGGCACACTGACGAGGCACGCGAACCCGGCCAGCGCCGGCAGGATCACGACGTAGTCGCCGAACCGCCACGGCAGCGGCTCGTGCCAGCCCCAGTAGCCGAGAAACAGCATGCCCATCGAAAACATCGTCGCGGCGGCCGAACTGAGCGCGACCACCGATCCCGTCGGGAATTGCATGGGAGCCTCCCCTCGCGCAGCATGCGCGACGCCGGATCATTATCCCGGCACGGAGGAAAAAAGCACAACGGCAGCCGCTGGCAGAGGATCGATGGCGACGCGCGTACCGGTGTCTGCGCCGCCCATGCTCCGACGGTCGACCGGTTCCCGAACCGGTTGGCCGGTTGCCCGTGCGGTGCGGGATCCCGGCGAAGCATCTCAGATGATCGTTGTCACGGATTGACAGCGATCGTTTTCGCTCGACCGTCCAACCGTCAACCCGGCTTCTTCGCGGCCTGCGCGACGGAAATCCAGCCCACCACCGCCGCGGCGACCCAGCAGCAGGCGATCATCAGGTCGAGATCCATCCAGCCCTCGAAATTCGTGCTGTTTTCGAAACTGCAGCGCTGATGGCCCCTGACCCACACGCAGCCACTGATGAACTGCTGGATGTGCATGTATACGCTGTAGACGGCAAAAGCCGACGCAATGACCGTGAGCCGTAAAAGAACGTTCTTTTTCATGTGACGCGGATGCCGGTGGAAAAGCCTGTGCCGATCTTACGGCAACGGCAACCTGCCCGGCAATCCGTCGCATCCTGCCCCGCCCGGATGCCCGCTCCCCCGCCGACCTGCCTGATCGTCGTCAAACAATCCGCCGCCAGCTGCTGATCGATCCGCGTGCCGTTCGCCTTCGCGTCGATCTCCGCGTCGCTCGGCCGCCGCACGACGCGCCCCGGCATGCCCGCGAGCAGCACGCCGCGCGGCACGTCGTAGCCGGCCTTCACGAACGCGCACGCGGCGACGATCGTCGTCGCGCCGTCCATCACGACCGCACGCATCCCGATCATCGTGTCGGGTTCGAGCGTCGCGCCATGCACGATCGCGCCGTGGCCGATGCGGCGGTTGACGCCGAGCCGGCACGTCTCGCCGATCCCGACGTGCAGCACGCAACCGTCCTGCACGTTGCTGCCGTCTTCGACGACGATCGCGCCGAAGTCGCCGCACAGGCTCGCATGCGGGCCGATGTAGCGGCGGGCGCCGATCGTCACGCCGCCGATCACGACCGCGCTCGGATCGACATGCGCGGACGGATCGTTACGCGGCGCCGCACCCGGTTGAATTCGAACAGCGGCATCGGTCAGAGCGCCGCGGCCGTTTCCGGCACGAGCGTGAACAGGACGCCGACGAGCCCATAGTCGGCCACGCCGAAGATCGGCGCTTCCGGATCCTTGTTGATTGCAACGATCACCTTCGAATCCTTCATGCCGGCCAGGTGCTGGTGTTCTACCCGGGCGTCGTGTTCTATCACGACCCGATCTCCGGCGCATACATGGCCGACCGCCTGACGAACGAAGGCCCGATGCCGAAGCTCGACAACAGTCCGCAGTTCAACGAGGCGTACTTCTCTCCGGATGCGATCCGCAGTTCGGGTCACTAAGCAACCTGTCGACGCGGTACGCCCGCGACCCACGCGCCGGAGCCCCCGCTCCGGCGCACGATGCCGCCCGCGCCGGCGGCCTGTTCCATTCGAGATTCGAGGGTCCTTTCATGTCTTCCCGCCTGCACACGACGCTCGGCGACGAGCTGTACGCCGCATGGCACGCACGCGCGCCGGTCGCACCGCTGTCGAGCCGCCCGCACCGCCTGTCGCTCGACGACGCCTACCGCATCCATCAGCACTTCATCGAACGCCGCATCGAACACGGCGAAGCGGTGGGCGACAAGAAGATCGGCGTGACGAGCCAGGCCGTGCAGGACAAGCTGAACGTGCGCCAGCCCGATTTCGGCATGCTGCTGTCCGGCATGCACTACGCAGCCGGCGAAGCGATCGCCGCCGATTCGCTGATCGCTCCGCGCGCCGAAGGCGAGATCGCGTTCATCCTCGCGCGCGACCTGCGCGGCCCAGGCATCGACCGCACCGACGTGATCGCCGCGGCAGCCGCGGGCTTGGCCGCAATGCCGTGCTTCATCTCGCGCAGCGCGGCGTGCGCTCGATCTTCACGTATCACTCGAACCGCGCCGAGGCCGATCGCGTCGTCGCGCTGGCTGCCGAAGCCGGGCAAGCGGCGATCGCGCTGCCGCTCGATACGGGCGACAGCACGACGTTCGACCGCTTCGCCGGGCAGCTCCGCGCAGCCCTGGCCAGTTGGGGCACCGACCGGTTCGACTTCCTCGTCAACAATGCGGGCACGTCGCATCACGCGCCGATCGCCGAGACGACCGAAGCCGATCTCGACGCGCTTTATCGCGTGCACTTCAAGGGCGTGTTCTTCCTCACGCAGACACTGCTGCCGCTGATCCGCGACGGCGGCCGCATCGTGAACGTATCGTCGGGCCTCACGCGCGTCGCCGTGCCCGGCAGCGCGGCGTACGGATCGATGAAGGGTGCGGTCGAGGTGCTGACGCGCTATCTGGCCAAGGAGCTCGGCCCGCGCCGCATCGCGGTGAACGTTGTCGCACCGGGCGCAGTGGCAACCGACTTCAGCGGCGGGATGGTGCGCGACAACCCCGAGGTCAACCGGCGCGTCGCGGAATGGACGGCGCTCGGCCGCGTGGGCGAACCCGACGACATCGGGCCGATGATCGCGTCGCTGCTGTCGGACGACAATCGCTGGGTCAACGGGCAGCGCATCGAGGTGTCGGGCGGAATGGCGCTCTGAGCGTTGACTTTCGCCGATCGGCCCGATACGATCGACGCACTTTCAAGACGCCCTCCCGGTCCGCCGGGAGGGCGTTTCGTTTTGGTTCCCCCAACCAAAAGGAAACCCCTTGAAATGAAGCGTATCGACACCCTCGCCTCGCGCCCGGACAGCGGCCTCGGCTACCTGCGGCACGGCACGGGCCCCGAATGCGTGATGGTCCTGCACGACTGGCTCGGCGACCGTACGAACTACGCGGCGCTGCTGCCGTATCTCGACGAAGCGGCGTTCACGTACGTGTTCGTCGACCTGCGCGGCTACGGTGCATCCATCCATCTGACCGGCACGTATACCGTCGACGAGATCTCGGCCGACTGCCTGGCGCTCGCGGATCGTCTCGGCTGGCAGCGCTTTCACGTGATCGGCCATTCGATGACCGGCATGGCAACGCAACGGCTCGCCGCCGATGCGCCGTCGCGCATCAAGAGCGCGATCGCCGTGTGCCCGGTGTCGGCAGCCGGCAATCGCCTGAACGACGACGCGCGCGCATTCTTCGCAAGCACCGCCGTCGATGACGATGCGTTTCGCCGGCTCGTGCGATTCGTGACGGGGGGATTGTCGGCTCGCTGGGCCGACGTGAAACTGCGGCAGAACCGCGAGCGCGTGGCGCCGGCGTGCCGGCTCGCGTATCTCGACATGCTGGCCGGAACGGATTTCGTCGACGCCATCCGCGGGCTCGACACGCGCTTCCTGGTGATCGTCGGCGACAAGGATCCGGGGCTCGACGAAGCGGCGATGCAGGCGACGTTCCTGGCATGGCATCCGAATGCGCGGCTCGCGACGATGCCGAATTGCGGGCATTACCCGATGCAGGAATGTCCGCCGTATTTCGCGATGATCGTCGAGGATTTCCTGCGGGACGCGGCCGCTTGAGCGTTGCGCACGCGCAGCGGCCGGTGAAGGCGGGGCGGGCCGCCGTGGCATGACGACGCCGCCGGCGACCGGCGAACGGCACGCGATGCGTCGTTCACCCGGTTCGTCCGGCCTCGTCGGCCGGACGGGATTCGATCGGCGAGGCGGTGCTGCGTGCCCGCGCCGATCCTTGCCGCTTAACGGCGCGGCTGGCCGGTTCGCGGCGGACGCGGGGAGTTCGCGTCCTTGTGCCGGAAGTTGATGCGGCCCTTGGTGAGGTCATAGACCGACAGTTCCAGCGTCACGCGGTCGCCCGCGAGAATGCGGATGTGGTTCTTGCGCATGCGGCCCGACGCGTACGCGCCCACCACGACGCCGTTTTCCAGCGTCACACGGTATTTGCTGTCCGGCAGCACTTCGTCGACGATTCCGTCGAGTTCCAGCAGTTCTTCTTTTGCCAAACCAATTCCTCCAGACAAGGTAATTGACCGCAGCCGCGGCGATCTGTCCGGCGCCGTGTCCCGCGACGGGACGGCGGCCGGCAGGCCTGCCGGGGATCGGTTCGTTCAGACGGGCCATGAGCCTGTCTTGCGATCGGAGCCCGGCGCGTTGCGGCGTTCAGGCGGTCGGTGGCGGCGGCGTATTGAGCGCCGCGCAAGTCGGGACCGCGCCTGCTACGGCATGGCGGCGGTCTGCTCGGGTTGATGCGTTGAAGCGGTGATGCGCTCGCGAAGCGGCGGGCGCTTCAGCGAAGGCGTTGCGTCGCACGCGGGTCACGCATGCGATGAGGGAGGCGTCACGACCGATGCATCGAGAATGTCGCGATGCATCGGTCGTGCGCATCGGAAACGCGCCGGCTGCCGCCGAAGCGGCGCCTGCGCGCAAATCCGTCCGGCAGCAGCCACCGTTTGGTGGCCACCGCCGATGCGGCTTACTGCGGCGTGATGTTCGACGCTTGCAGACCCTTCGGGCCACGCTTCACTTCGAAGCTGACCTTCTGGCCTTCGGCCAGGGTCTTGAAGCCCGTGCCGCGAATTTCGGAGAAATGGGCGAACAGATCGTCGCCGCCGTTGTCAGGGGAGATGAAACCAAAGCCCTTGGTTTCGTTGAACCACTTGACGGTACCGGTATCCACAATTACTTCCTTAATACAAATGACGAATAATTGAACATGCGCCCGCAACGGGCACAGAAAGAATCAAAGAGGGAGAGACCAACGACTGCCGCACTGGGTGCGGCCAATGATGAGCAATCGAACTTCTTGACGACTTCGGTCTCGGACACTACGCCATACCAGCCGTTTCGTCAAGACATTTTGGTGCAATGCACAAGCATGGCCCCCGTGAGCGCCTTGTCCGGCGGGCGTTGCCGGCCGATGGAGGCCGATTCGATACGCCCCTCTTTTTTCGGCCGGCCCGCCTGCTTTTACTGTGATTCGAACACGCGCTCGCAGGTCATCCGGCCGCTCGCCGTCGCGCGCATCGAGCGCCCGCATGCCCAGCACGTCTTCCGCGTAGCGGCGCCACGCATCGACGCGCGTCGCCTCGACGACGACATAGCCAAGCACACGGACATCGATCATGTCGGCCTCCTCCGGGTCCAGAATCCGTTGTTCGTGAAAGGATTCCGGCCGGTCGGGGGTGGTGTCACATCGTCTGTCGGGACAAGAGGCGACGGGGAATTGGAGCGGCGCGGAGGCCCGGCAGAATGGGCTATGCGTGGCGGAGGACACGGGGAGCGGGGGCCGGTTGCCGCGACGCGGCAACCCGGATCAGTCGAACGGGTTCAGCAACCTGACGCCAGTGCGGGCGAAATCAGCGACGTTGCGCGTGACCACAGTGAGATCGTTGATCAGCGCGGTGGCCGCGATCAGCTTGTCGAGTTCGTGCGTCGGATCGGGTACGCGCAAATGCCCCCACATCTGGCTGATCTCGATGTCGGCCGGCAGGATGTTCGGTGCATAGTCGGACAGGATCGTCGCAATCCATGCCTCGAGCGCCGACGCCTGCGAATGATCGCCGCGATGACGGATCAGATCGACGCCGCGGCGAAGTTCAGCAACCGTCACAACGGACAGGTAAAGCGGGCTTGCGTCCGCCGCTGCCTGCCTGAAGAACGCCCGCACGCCGCGGTTGGTTCGCTTGCCCTTCCTGATTTCGCTGATGACGTTCGTATCAATCAAATACACGCGTGGCCTCTCCCGAATCCTGAACACGTTGAAAATCCGCGTCGTCGCCAACCTCGGGCATGCTCATCAGCACTTGTGCAAATGTCTTTCGCTTCGGCCGGCCGAGCGCATCGGCCAGAATGGCCCGATGTTCGGCCTCGGCACTCCTGCCATTTGCCGCAGCCTGCTCGCGCAGGCTCTGAACGATACTGTCATCCACGTTACGCACCAGTAGATTTGCCATGATTCCCTCCATTCAGGTTGATATCAATGATAGCATCATGACCGCAAATTGCAATCATTGCTATCATCATCGACGGAACGAGGACGGTGGTTGGCGTCGGCGAACGGCAACGGGCCGCATGAATCCTTTCGGCATGCGCCGCTCGCCCGACACGTCGAACTGCTGTCTGCAAGGTAAGCCCAATCGGAACCGCGCGAAAGACGGCCGATCGGCCAATCACAGCTGAACGGCCTGGGCGGGCGTGCGCCGATCGGAGCGTGGCGGCTGCATTCAACGCCGCCACGTGCGCTGGTTGCGACGGTCATCAGCCGGCGCGGGTGCCAACACCCGTTGCCGCGCCCGTATCGGCGATGCCGGCAATCTCCCGCCCGGCACGCGCAACACAGTTGAACCGATCAGAACCGATACGAAATCCCGATCTGCAAAACCGGATACCACCGATAGCGCGACATCACCTGCCGCAGCGAGTCCAGCCCGCTCGCGGCCAGGATCTGGCTCTTCGCCGGCCCGGCCGCGGCCGCCAGTTCCGGCGACAGCGTGTACGAACATTTCGGTATCCCGTACGCCACGCCGAGATCGGCCACGAATCCCAGCCCTTTCGACGCCGGCCGATGCCCGTAGCCGATCCCGAAGTACGGCATCACGGTCGGATAGCGCGCTTCCGCCACCGCGTACATCCCCGGCATCGCCGGAAAGCGCTTGCCGCCGAACACATAGGTGCCGTTGGTCGGCACCGATACGCCGCGGATAGTGTCGTCGTTGAAGCGCAGGCCGAGCGTCGCCCGGAAGCCGCTGCCTCGCCACGGAAAGATATCCGCATACAGACCGCCCTGACGCAGCTTCAGGTCGTCCTGATAGCGATTGCCGGCCACCGTGAAGTCATGCGAAAGATCGATCGCATTGAAGTCCGCATGCGCACCCAGCATCGAATTGAAGCTCACAGCCGCGCCGATGCCGACGCCCTGCGTGCCGCCCTGCAGGTAGATTTCCTGCGCATGTGCGCTCGCGGCGCACATCACCGCGACCGCGGCCCATTGGTTCACCGTCATTTTCACGGGCGCCTCCCCCGACATGTGCCGGGCGCGCCTCGCCAACGCATGCGGCCTGCGCCGCCCTGCGTGATGCGAACCCCGGCACGACACCTTGCAAGCACGCTTGCTGTTCGACGGATCGGGAACGCGTTGCCCCGTGCGCATGACCGATACGACATGCGCGGCATGTACGCCGCTCCAGGCGGCGACCGCGGCCCGATCCGATTCCCCGTTTGTTTCGATGTCGTTGCACGCCGCCGATACGTCCATCGTTCTTGCACGTTTCGTTTGCACCGGCGGCACCGGGTCAACCGCAAAGCGCATGCCATGCGGCGCAAACCGAAGCGGGACAAGCGTCACCGCAAAACATGGGCGGTCACGCGGGGTGTAATCGGAGGAAATGTTTCAGGAACGCATCGTTATTCGACAGACGAAGCCGGGCCACGCGTTCTGATGTGTTGTACATCGCTGCCGCAGCGCGTGCGGAACGAGACGTGACGGCCGTCAGCGCCCGGAGTTGTCGTTGCCGTCAAGCGCGTGCGGCGCAATGCTTTGAAGAATGCGTTGCAAGGATGCGACCTCGCGCCGGTCGAACGCGAGGCCGATGCGCGATCGCGCGTGGCGATGCAGGGTGAATACCGATGCGTGCGCATGCATCTTCTGCGTCTCGTCGATCCATGCCTGGTCGAACTGCCCCTGTTCGAGCAGCACCGGAAACATCCCGGCCTCGATCACGCCAACAGGATCGAATTCGCGCGAATGTCGTAACGTCCCTCCTCGTTCGCCGCCTTCGGCGCGACCGGCAGCCCGTCGCGGCCGAGCCAACGCAGGTGCCCGGCCGACCCGAGTGTCACGAACGATCCGCCGCCCAACGCGCGGAAGTTCGGTAACGCGGCAACGCGGCTTTCGCCGCCACGAAGAAGCCGATCGTCTCGACGTCGATCGCGCGGCGCCGGTCGTCGTGCGCCATGTCGCCGATAGGGTCGCCCTCGCGCGATGCGCCGGTGGTCTGGGCTTTGTAGATGAGGGAAAACCTCATTGCGTGCGTCTCCATGCATGTTGGACGAGTCGGGGTCGTACAGCCCGCCCGCACGATACGGACGAAGCGCGACGATCCACGATTGGGAGTGTCGGCGCTCGGACGGGTGCGGGCATCGTCGGTTCGGAGTACCGGCACACTTGCGGGGACAGAGGGGTTTCACCGTCATCCGATCGGACTGCGTGACGCGGCGAGCGGCGAGCGGCGAGCGGCGCGCTAGCATCGAACGGCGGCGCGTTGCGCTCGCCGACCAACGACAAGGGAGAGAGGGAATGAAGGTATCGATGCCGCTGTATCCGGTCGACGACATCGACACGGCGCTGCCGCTGTTCGTCGACGGACTCGGCCTGAGCATGAAGTTCCGCGACGGCGACCGCTATTGCGCGCTCGACGGCGGCCCGCTGACGAGCGCGCTGGTCGCGGGCGACGAGCAGATCGTCGAGCGCGCGGCGCTCACGCTGCGCGTCGATGAGGACGACGACTTGTATGCGGCGATGGCACGAGTCGTGAAGGCCGGCGCGTCGGTGCGCGTGCCCATGCAGGCCGGGCCGCACGAATACCGCGCGTGCTGGAGGACAAGAACGGCGCGCTGTGCGTGATTTCGCAGAAACGGGCCGCATGACGGCGCGCGGCGCGGCGCCGGATGCGGGTGCCTGCCCGAGTGGCGAGCCCGTTATGCGTCCGCGCCCGGCGTGCTCAGGTCGCTCGCTTCCAGCAGTTCGAGCAGCGTGCGCGCCGGCTGGCTGAGCCGCTTCGCGGCCAGCGCGATGAACTCGATGTCGGGCAGCACGGGCAGCGCGTCGCCATTGACCAGCGGCGCAAGCCCGCGCGTCGACAAATAGTGCGACGTCGCGGTCAGGCCGAGCCCTGCGCGCGCGGCCGCGATGCAGCCCGGCTGGCTGCTGCTCGAACACACGACTTCCCAGCCGATCCCCTTCTCAGCGAGCGCGTTCAGGACGATCGAGCGCGTGACGCTCGGCTCGGCGACCAGCACGAGCGGCAGCGGCCGCTCCGGATCGACGACGGTACCGGGCCGCGCGACCCATTCGAGCCGCGTGCGCAAGAGCGGCGTGCCGCGCCGCTCGCCGAGCCGCCGCTTGCCGATCATCAGGTCGAGCGCGCCCGCGTCCAGCCCTTCGTAGAGCCGGCTCGTCATGCCGGTGGTGATCTCCAGTGCGACGTCCGGGTGCGCGGCGCGAAACCCGGCGAGCACATCCGGCAACGCGACGAGCGCAAGATCGTCCGGCGCGCCGAGCCGCACCAGCCCCTGCAGCCGCGGCTTGCGGAACTGCGATTCCGCGCGGTTCAGTGCCTGCAGGATCACGTTCGCATGCACGAGCAGCGCCTCGCCGTCGGCCGTCATCGCAATCGAATGCGTGTCGCGCACGAACAGCCGCCGGCCGACGCTCTCTTCGAGACGACGGATATGTTCGCTGACGCTCGACTGGTTGAGCCCGAGCTGCCGGCCCGCTTCGGTGAAGCTGCGGCAGTTCGTGACGGTCGCGAACGTCTTGAGCCAGACGGGATTGAGCATCCCGCATTGTCATTGGCATTGCCGATGACAGTTAACGTCTTCAGTCAGCTTCCCGATGACTATCGGAATCGGTACCATCGTGCGCTTGAAGACCGGCAGGCACCGTGCGACCGCGCAACGGCCCCGCCCGCGCCGGCCTTTGCATCTCCGATTTCGACATGTCCCGGGAACCCACACACTCCGCGCTGCTCTGGATCGTCGCCGCTGCGTTCTTCATGCAGTCGCTCGACACGACGATCGTCAACACCGCCCTGCCTTCGATCGCACAAAGCCTGCACGCGTCGCCGCTCGCGATGCAGCCCGTCGTGGTCGTCTATACGCTGACGATGGCGATGCTCACGCCGGCGTCCGGCTGGCTGGCCGACCGGTTCGGCACGCGCCGCGTGTTCTCGCTCGCGATCCTCGTGTTCGTGCTCGCATCGATCGGCTGCGCGGCGTCGCATACGCTCGGCCAGCTCGTCGCCGCGCGCGCGCTGCAGGGCATCGGCGGCTCGATGCTGCTGCCGATCGGGCGGCTTGCCGTGCTGCGCCGCGTGCCGGGCGAACAGTACGTCGCGGCGATCGCGTTCGTGTCGATCGCCGGCCAGCTCGGGCCGATCGTCGGGCCGACGCTCGGCGGCTGGCTCACGCAGGCGATTTCGTGGCACTGGGTGTTCATCGTCAACGTGCCGGTCGGCGTGGTCGGTTTCCTCGCCGTGCAGCGCTACCTGCCGCACGACCAGGCGACGCAGCCGCCGCCGTTCGACTTCGTCGGCTGTACGCTGCTGTCGGTCGCGATGATCGCGCTGTCGCTCGCGATCGACCCGCCGATGCCCGCGCATCGCGCCGCGTGGGCGGCCGGGCTCGCCGTGCTCGGGCTGGCGAGCGCACTCGCGTACCTGCCGCACGCGCGGCGCCGCGCGCAGCCGCTGTTCCGGCTTGGGCTGTTCCGCGAGCCGAACTTCGGGTCGGGGCTGCTCGGCAACCTGCTGTGCCGGATCGGCACGAGCTCGGTGCCGTTCATGCTGCCGCTGCTGATGCAGGTGCAGCTCGGCTATACGCCGCTGCAGTCGGGGCTGATGATGCTGCCGGCCGCGATCGCGGGCGTCATCGCGAAACGCTGGATCGCGCCGCTCGTGAAGCGTTTCGGCTACGCGGCATTCCTGGTCGTGAATACGGGGATCGTCGGGTGCGCGATCGCGGGGTTCGCGCTGGTGTCGGCGCGGCCCGCGCCGGTGCTGGAAGGCGTGCTGCTGATCGTGTTCGGCGCCGCGAACTCGATGCAGTTCGCGGCGATGAACGGCGTGACGCTCAAGGGGCTGTCGCATGCCGACGCCGGCAGCGGCAACAGCCTGTTCACGATGATGCAGATGCTGGCGATGGGGCTCGGCGTGTCGATCGGCGGCGGCCTCGTCAACCTGTTTGCCACCTATTGGGGCTCGATGGCGCACGGGTTCATGCTGTCTTTCGCGTGCATGGGCGTGGTGACGCTGCTGTCGTCCGTCGTGTTCCGGCGGATCGATACGGCCGCGCCGCCGGCCGGTGCGGCAGCGCGCCCGTCCGCGTGAGCGCGGCCGTCAGTTCGCCGTGCGGCGCTCGACGACGCGCTTGAGCACCCAGCGGATCGACGAACCGTCGGCCGGCGGCTGTGCGACGCGGTATTCGTCGATTTCAAGCGTGTACAGGTAACCGGGCTGGTACGCGAAGCCTTCGATGCCCGCGTACCACAGGCTCCACGGCTCGCTCGGGCCGTTGCGCACCTGCAGGCACTCCATCGGCGCGACGCCCGTGCAGCGCGCCGATTGCGGCGCGACATAGACGGTCCGGGTCACCGGCTTGCCATCGGTCAGACGCACCGCGTTCGGCGACGTGGCGACTGCGCCGGTCTGGCATCCCGCGAGGAGCGTGCTGCCGGCAATGACGGCCGCGCCGAGCAGCGTTCTGGATTGGCGAATCATCTGGTGTTCCTCAGGAAGCGTTGGAGGGCCGATTAGAAACCCGCACGGCGGGAAAGTTCACAAACAGCTTACAAAGCCGGCCGCTGAAACAACTGCCTGCCGTCACCGCGGCGATGCATTCGCAGCAACTGTCCGCTATCGAATCCGCCTGGCCCGTTTCAACGTCGAAGCGGCGGCGCATGCTGCCTGACCTGTCGATCATCCCGGCACGGCGGATTCACCGAGTGGTGATCGTGTACCATCGACGCTTCCCGATCTGCCCGATCGCGCTGCGTTCGTCCGCCCGGCCCCATGCGTACGATCCGCGCGGCGCACCCCGCTTCGCATGACCTCATCCGTTCCGTCCGACACCGCGCTGCGCCCGCTGCCGATCGATGCGCTGACCGTGCCGGCCGCACTCGACGGACGCACGGGCACCAACCGCTCGAACAGCGCGCATCCGCAGATTGCCGCGACCAACGACCTCGACGCGGTGCGCGCATGGCTCGCACGTTTCGTCGATACACCGACCACGTTCCAGAACTATCGCAAGGAAGCCGAACGCCTGCTGCTGTGGGCCGTGATCGCATGCGGCAAGCCGCTGTCGTCGCTCGCGCACGAAGATCTGGTCGTCTACCGGCAGTTCCTGCTCGCGCCTGCGCCGGCCGAGCTGTGGTGCGCGAACGGCGGGCGCAAGCATCCGCGCGACGATCCGCGCTGGCGGCCGTTCTACGGGCCGCTGTCGGCGGCCAGCCAGCGGCAGGCCTTGGTGATCCTGAACGTGATGTTCTCGTGGCTCGTGCAGGCCGGCTACCTGGCCGGCAATCCGCTCGCGTTGTCGCGGCAGCGGCAGCGCCGCCCTGCGCCGCGCGTCACGCGCCATCTCGGGCAATCGCTGTGGCAGTCGGTCAAGGACGCGATCGCCGCGATGCCGCGCGACGATGCGCGGGCGGGCTTCCATGCGGATCGCGCGCGCTGGCTGTTCACGCTGCTGTATCTCGGCGGGCTGCGCATCACCGAAGCGGCCGACACGACGATGGGCCAGTTCTTCTGCCGGCGCGACGCGGACGGGCGCGACCGCTGGTGGCTCGACGTGACGGGCAAAGGCGGCCGGCAGCGGCTCGTGCCGGCCACCGACGAGATGATGGCCGAGCTGTCGCGCTACCGGCGCGCGCATGGCCTGCCCGCCTTGCCGTCCGACGGCGAGCCCACGCCGCTCGTGCTGCCGGTCGGCCAGGCGCGCAAGCCGCTCACGCGCGCCGCGCTGCACCGGATCGTGAAGCAGGTGTTCCGGCACGCGGCCGACGGGCTGCGCGCGAACGGCGAAGCCGGCGAGCAGCAGGCGCGTGTGCTCGAACAGGCGTCCGCGCACTGGCTGCGCCACAGCGCAGGCTCACACATGGCCGACGGCCGCGTCGACCTGCGGCTCGTGCGCGACAACCTCGGCCACGCGTCGCTCACGACGACGAGCCAGTACCTGCACGCGGACGACGACTGGCGGCATCGCGAGACGGAGGAGAAGCACCGGATCGGGTGGTAGGCGCGCACCGGCCTGATGGATCCCGGCTCGCGCAACGAGCCTTGCTTTCATGGAGGTGCCGTAGCGAAGGGAACGGCGGCCGCGGATCGGCTCGCCGCGATGGACGAGCGGGAATGCCCGTCGCCGGAACCCAGCGGCTTAGGTCAACGCACTTCGCATTTCAATACGCTGCCCCACTCCGTACGGCACGTCACGCTCGATCAGTACACGCCCACCCAGTGCCCGGGCACCCATGCCCAGTGATTGCCGGCCCACCGATAATGTCCCTTCGCCCAGCGATAGCCCGGCGCGGGCATCGGCGGCGGCACCTCGACGACCGGTGCCGGCTGTGGCGGCCGCACGGGTTCGACCACGCACGCGGACAGCAGCGTCGCACTGGCCGCGACCAGCACGGTGAGCGAAATGGTTCGGATCTTCATCATGTTGCATTCTCCCTTTTGTGTAATGGATGGGTCGCTGCCGATGCGGCAACGCTTCACGTCATACGGCTCCGCGAATCAAGCCGCTCATCGGCCGCGTCGCACCGCTTTCCGCGAACAGCGCGGACGCGGTGCGATGCGGATCGAGTCCCAGGCTCTCGGCGGCGGCGCCCGCGATCAGCGCGTCGAGCGACGCGGTCGGTTTCAGGTCGCGCCCTTCGTACAGGTCGCCCGGCCGCAACCCCGGCCAGTCGGCGATCACGCGGCCACCCGCAACTGCGCCGCCCGCAAGCATCGCGACCGACGCCTGCCCGTGATCGGTGCCGCCCGTGCCGTTCGCGGCGGCCGTGCGGCCGAACTCGGTCGCGACCAGCACCGTGGTCTGCTGCCACGCGGGCCCGAGGCCGGCGCGCAGCGCGGCGAGCATCGTGTCGAGTGCTTTCAGCTGATTGCCGAGCCGCGCGTTCTGCGCACTGTGCGTATCCCAGCCGCCTGTCTCGATCATCGCGATGCGCGGGCCGTCGTCACGCGCGAGAAACGTCGCCGCGAGCTTGCCGACGCCCGCCGGATCCTGCCGCGCATGCGCATCGCCGGCGAGGCCGCGCGCGTCCATCGCCGATTGCCATAGCGGGCCGAGCTGCGCATCGGCCTCGTAGAGCGCCGACACACGTGCGAGCAGGTCGTCGGGCGCAGACGGCAAACCGGACGGCGCGTACGACGCGGCCTGCACGATGCCGCGCAACGCGAGCGGCACGGTCGGCGCGAACGCGATCGCGCTTTCACGCGTGGCCGGCAGCAGCGCGGCGAGCCGGTTCAGCCAGCCGTTCTTCACCTGGTACGGCGCGCGGCCGCCCGTCTCGAGCACGTTCTGGCCGTCGAAATGCGAGCGGTCGCGATACGGCGATGCAATCGCGTGAACGAACAGCGCCTGCCCGTCGCGATACAACTGCGCGGTCTGTACGAGCGACGGATGCAGCGCGAATGTGCCGTCGAGCCGCGTCGCGGCCGCCGTGTCGATCGCGAGCGGGCCGCGCAGCGACGCATATGCGGGCTCGGCATACGGGACGACGATGTTCAGGCCGTCGGCCGCGCCGCGCTGGATCACGAACACGAAGCGCCGGTCGGTCGCGACATTCGCGAACACGATCCGCGGCGCGACGAGGATCGCGCCTGCGCCGGCGGCGGCCACGCTCAGGAATTGTCGGCGGGACAGTGCCATGGTCATCTCCGTTGGAAATCGGGCGATACGAGCAGCAGCGCGAGCGACGTGGTCGCGCTTTCGGCGCGCGACAGCGCGGTTGCCGTCGGTGCGTTCAACGAGCCGGCGAGCAGCGTGTTGCCGAGCGAGCGCGGGTCGAGCCGGTCGCCCGTGCGCGCGGCCAGCCGCTGCGCGAACTCGACGCGGCGCACGAGCGCGTCGGGCGCGGCCCAGCTCGCGGCAACGTCGTCGTAACCGGCCGGCGAACCGGGCCGCCACACCGGCTGGCCGAGCTGCGTGAGCAGCGGCGCGGCCTTCAGGTCGCCCGTGTCGTGCCAGCCGAGCCCGCGCAGCGACGACACGGCCCACTCCCACGGCGTCTTGAACTTGCGGTTGACCGGCGACCATGCATCGGGCGCATCGACGAGCGCGCGATAGACGGTCGGCAAGTCGCCGCCGCTCGCGTCGAACGCGCGGGCCAGCCGGTCGGTCAGCGCGGGCGGCGGATTGTCGGCGACGAAATGACGGGCAAGCTGGAACGCGACATGCCTGCCGGTCGCCTCCGAATGCGCGAGGTCGTGCAGGATCGCGCGCGCCTGCGCTTCGCCGGGCTGGCCGTAGCTGCGCCCCATCACGGTACGCACGCCGGGTTCGTGCAATTTCGGGCGGAACACGAACGCACCGGGCGCCGCATCGCCGGGCTGCGGGCCGCGCCCGCCGGCGATGCTCCAGCCGGTCAGCGCGCGGGCGAATTCCGTCACGTCGGCCTGCGTGTAACCCGTGCGTACGCCGAGCGTGTGCAGTTCCATGATTTCGCGCGCGAGATTCTCGTTGAGCCCGCGTCTGGCCGATGGATTGCGCGCTTCGGCACGCAGCGCGGCCGGGCTGTCGGGGCCGACCGAGCGCGCCTGGTCGAGGAAAAACTGCATCGCGGGATGCTGCTCGACGGCAACCAGCATGTCCTCGAAACGGCCGAGCACGTGCGGGCGGATCGCGTCGCGTTCGAACGCGCCCGCGTAGGCCGCCACTGGCCCCTTGTCGACCGATACCGCGAAATGGTTCGCCCAGAAATGCACGAGACGCTCGACGAACGGCGCGGGCGTATTCAGCGCGCTGTTCAGCCGCGCGACGACGGCACTGCGATACGTGTCGTAGCCGTCGCGCCGGATCGACTGCTCGGTCGCGCGCTTCGTTGCCGGATCGTTACCGGTCATTGCATTGCGTGAGTTCGCGAAACGCGTCGCGAGCGCCACCGCGTCGGGCTCGCCGGCCCACGCGTCCGGCCGCGCATCGTAACGGTCGAATTGCGCGACGAGCGCCGCCTTCGGGTCGGCAGGCGGCGTTTCGTCGGCCCGCGCACCGAGACCGAAACGGTTCAGCGCGATGGCGGCCGGTGTGATGTCGTTCGGGTGGTCCATGAGGGGCTCTCGCGATGCGTACCCGTGTTTAACGTCGGCCGGCGGAAAATCCGTCGCCGGGAAGGCAAATATTTCGGGGGCGTCGAGCGGCTTTGAATGCGTGCGTGCTGCCGTTTGAATGTCCGTCGCGGATTCGACTGACGGATGCAGCGAACCGACGGATCGTCCAGTTGCCGTATCGTGGGCCCGTGCGTTGCCGGAGGCCGTGCATGCTTCGAAATCCGGATGAACGGCATTCACAAACCTGTTCGGCTCGGCTCGTCACGATCGCCGACGAAGAACCGCAATCGGCGAATCCCCGCTTGCCGCATCGAGGCCGTCAGGCGCTTGCCCTTCCCGGAAAGCGATCTAGACTCATGTAACGACGTTCGCATGAAGCGACGGCGCGCGCGACCTCAAGCGCGACAACGGCGAAATCGTTCCGTTCGTCGAATCGCATTGAGCGCCGCGCGTCGGAAAGAACACGACGGTTCGGGCAGCCACGGCCCGGCACAATCGCGTCGACGTGGCGCCACTACCTTGACCAGGAGATGCTGCCGCATTCCGGCCGGCCACGGCGGAAGGCGGCGGCCACCGCTACGATGTCCCACCGTCCCGTCAGCTTACGTGCGCGATTTCGTTGCTTCCGTTCGATGCGCCCGCCTTCGCGCTGGACAACCGCGTGGCTGCTCGCCGTCGTGTTGACGCTGCACGGCTATGCGGTGCATGCGCAGAGCCAGCCCAGGGTCGTCGATATTCCGACTCGCCCCGGCGTGACTCAGCGGTTTCTCTTCATCGCGCCGGATTCACCGAAGGCCGCGGCCATTCTGTATGCCGGCGGACACGGCGGGCTGCAACTGGAGCCGTCCGGACGGTTCGGATGGGGCGCAGGCAACTTTCTCGTCCGCTCCCGGCAACTGTTCGTGAATGACGGCATCGCGGTCGCGGTCATCGACGCACCGAGCGACCGGCAATCGGCGCCCTACCTCAACGGCTTTCGACTCTCGAAGGAACATGCCGACGACGCGCGTGCCGTGATCGCCTGGTTGAGGGAGCAACTGCACGTACCGGTCTGGCTGGTCGGGACGAGCCGCGGCACGCAGTCCGCCGCTGCAATCGCCGTTGCGCTCTCTGGCGGCGGCGGGCCCGACGGCATCGTGCTGACGTCCACCATCCTCCGCGAAGACAGAGTGGGCACTGCGGTCACGGACATGAACCTCGCCAGCCTCACGATTCCGGTGCTCGTCGTTCATCACGAGGAGGACGGCTGCAAGCATTGTCCGGTATCCGAAACGGATACGCTGTTGAAGAAACTGGACCAGTCTCCGAAGGCCGAACTGATCATCGTGTCGGGCGGCACGTCCCGGGGCGATCCGTGCGAAGCGTTCGCGTATCACGGCTTCAACGGCCTGGAGAGCGGCGTGGTCGACGCAATCTCCAAGTGGATGCTTGCACGTTGAACATGCCTGCCGCGTAACGCAGTCGTGGTTGCCCCTTGCGATCCTTCGCTGAAGCTTGCCCGCAAGCGCTATCGATCGGCCTTCAGCACCTGCCTTGCGCATCACCGAAAAAAGCACGCCGCCGCGCGTCGCCCGCGCGGCGTTTGCTTACTGACTCCCCGCGTCGCCGTGCTTCTTCTGCCACTTCGGCGGCAACCGCCAGTTACCGCTGCGTCGCAACCCGTCGACGAACTTCGCGCGCTCGTCCGGCGTCAGCGTCGCCGCGAAATCGACGACGCTGCGCTCGACCTGCGTACGCAGCGCGGTATCGGCCGCGCGCGTGCGGTCGAGCGCGGCGTCGATCGCCGCACGATCGAATTGCGGCGCGGCGAGCAGATCCAGCACGGTAATCCGGTCGTCGCGCGCTTCCCGCACGACATCCCGGCCGTCCTTGCGCGCCGCCTTCAGTGCCGCGACGAATTCCTGCTGGCGCGTGTCCGACAATTCGCCCGCGGCGAAACGCAACGCGGTGTGCGACGCAGGTCCGCCCGCGGCCCGCAGGTCGCGATGCGTCGAAAACCATTGATACGCGCCGCCGCCGATCGCACCGAGCATGAATACGTTCAACACGACCGAACCGACGAGGATGAATTTCCAGCCACGCTCACTCATTCATCACTCCAGTCCACGCTCGGTCCGCCGAACGTCGTTGTCAGATAGCCCGGCTCATGCGAAGACGGCACGCTGCCGAGCATCAGCATCGACACGGCCACCGCGCCCGCGAGCGCGCCGGCCAGGCCCACGCCCGCGAACGCTGCGCCCGTCCACCACCATCGAGACCACCCTGTGACGACGACGCTCACCACTGTCGCGCCGACCATCAGCGCGAGCGGCATCACCGCGCCGACCTACGCGGACATCTACGCGTACTTCCAGGCGAAGTACCAGGCG